>JAGAQX010000026.1 GCA_017622535.1 Lachnospiraceae bacterium
AGAAATAATTAAATCAATACCTTCTAATTTGCTTTTTTCAAAATAGTCCCACAGGTATTTGGATTCTTCATCTGCTAGTACAAGTATCTTCATAGTAGAGACGAGCCTCCTTCATCTGTGGTGGTGTTCTGTAATCCTCTAAGCTGTACCACTGGTTTGGCTTCATCAATCAGGTCGTCAATATTAGGGATGGAACCCACAACATTGTCTACTAACCAGTCCATTGTCATAATATCTTCTGGTTTTAACAAATCGGTTTCTCCACAACGAACAACACCAGCCTGGTCTGTTAATGGACCAGTAAATGGATGGAAAACGCCGGTGGAAATAGAATGTTTCATAAGCTCTACAAGCTTCTTTGTTCCAATCGGAAGGCTGCTTGAACAGATAACATCAATAACACCCGCAGAAAGTCCCCACCAGTAATTAAGTGCTTTATTTTCATCGGATTCCTCTACTTTCCATGAACCACGAGCGATGGTATTCATCAGTTCCTCGTAAAAAGCACCCCAATGGTAAATGGACATAGCAAGGTTGCGTTTTTCGTCATTTTTCTCTGCGTAGAGACCGAATTCTCTGCCGGCAGATTGTGGAGTAATCATATCCTGTGAAGAGATATATGTAATGCCCCGCTCTTTGAAATAAGTGTCTACATTAAAGTCCTGCATGGTGGACCAGGCAAGATAAATGGTAGCTCGAGGGTTGGTCATTTTTGCACCCAACGCAAATGCGTTAATGTTTGCTGTAACACCATAGATAGGATAGTCAGCCACATATCCAATCTTATCATTGGTACACATAGCGCCGGCAATCATACCAGTTAAAAACTTCGCTTCATACATACGCGTGTAATATGTACGCACAGAATTATGAGGGGAATTAAGGGCACAGTTTAGTATTTTGACATCTGGGTAAGCACCAGCAACCTTTAAAGCAGCTTTGATTAGCTGTGGAGTTACCGTGAAAACAATATCATAGCCATCTTCGCAGATTTCTTCCAAAATACGCTCAGCATTTTCTTCAATATCTCCAGTGACAAACACATTTGTTTCGATTAATTCGCCCATGGCTTCGTCCAAATGAATACGACCAAGCTCGTGTCCATATATCCAGTCAGAGGCCGATGGTTCCTTGTCATAGACAAAGGCAACCTTCTTGCGTCTTGTTAGTTTCATCTTGTTCAGTACAGATTTTACAATTTGCTTTTCTTCTGTCGGATCCATAAGAAGCTCTACAGAGGAATCGTCACCAAGGAGTGCGATTTCGGACCAAATCTTATCTAGATTATCCTTGATTTCAGAGCTAATCATTTCCTTCGAATCTTCATAAGGATAGAGGGAAAGATAGAACAGCATCGCGTCATCGCTAGTTAAGTTGTTCAGCTTATATCCTCCTTTATCCTTGAATGCTTTTGTGAATGCTACATGGAAGGATGAAAAATCCATTAGCTCATCCTCTGTCCATTCCTCATCCTCATTCTTACCAACAGTTGTCTGTAGCTTTGGGAAACTGCCAAGCTTAGAGAAGTTCAGATAATTAATCTTTGTAAGCTTGTAAAAATCCATGTATTCATAATAGATTTTGTTTTCTAAATCCTCGGTACGTTTTGGTACCTTTCTGATTACTTCAGCTAAGATGGTTGGTGCATCAAAATATTTCAATACACTGACGCGTTTATTACCTTCGATTACATAGTATTTGTTCATGTATTCATACACTTTGACTGCGTGATGAATTCCCTCTTCTAATTGTGCATCCACTAAATGAGCCCATTTTGCAGAAAACTCGGTACCCCAGTCTAATAGGGGCATAAAGTTAGAAGCAAAGGCTTGTGTGCGTCCAAATGTACTAGTTCCTATTACTTGATACAATGGTATATTCATGACGCCAAGACTAACCTCACATTCCACGTCTGCGTGTGAGAGGATTTCATCCAATACTGGTAGGTATGGATATAGTCCTTTTGCAGTTGCGCTTTTAAAGGCTTTCTGTGCGTTTTTTTGTGCTTTTAAATAATCTTCATATGCCATATTTTTAGTCCTCCAAAGAAAATAATATGGATAAATTTTAAACATTTAGTTAAAAATTTCTTAAATTGGTTTTAATCATAGCATATAGCAATTAGAAATACTATGGAAAAAGTGCCCAAAAGTCTAGTGAAATCAAACATTCTAGGGTAAAAACATACAAATAGGAAATTCTTTTGGTTTCAAACGACAAAAACCTTCCGTTTATTGCAAAAAGTGAGTAAATAAAGTATAATTACATATGTAAAAAGTCTATGTTTTGACTTTGTTTATGGGGATTATATCGCAGGGGTGACTGGTTATGGAGACACAGAATTTAGATGACATTTTTACAGAGTTTTTTGATTCCATTGGTAGAATTGTTTTAATATTCGACCCTCTTGGAAATGTTGTCTATGGCAATAATACTGCAATTGAAGAATTAGGTTTGGATAAGGAAGCATACCCACACATGGAAACAATTATTCCAGTGTATCAGGAGGAGAAGCTTCCTTTTTACGACTTTGCGACTATGAATCATGGAAAAAGTTTTGAAATGATTTTGTATCGGAGCAATCATGTATGCTTTCAGGCGGATGTGCATTTTGGTGTGTGGAGTGATTGTCAGTATGCATTTTGTGTAGCAGCAAATTTGGCAATATTGGAAGAAATGAAACATGATCTATCCAGAGCAGAGAATGAGATGAAGGAGCTTCGTGATGTGAGGAACAGCTTTGTGGCAAATGTAACACATGAGCTTCGGACACCGCTTAATGGTATGAAGGGACATTTGGTACAGTTAGAGTCCCTAGAAGGCAATACAGAGGGACACTATAACATATATCGGATTATGAACCGGTGTAGCATGAATATGGAGAAGATTATTAATAATATTCTTGATTTCAACAAGCTACAGTCTGGTCGGTTTGAGTTAGAGGAGACGGAGTTTTCCTTAAGGGAGTGCGTGCAGCAGGTAAAGGAAACCAATGAGATGCGTGCCAATGAAAAAGGATTGAATTTTACAACCACTGTGGCGGAGGATATTCCGGATCAATTATACGGTGATGGAATGCATTTACAGCAGATATTAAACAATTTGGTGTCTAACGCAATCAAGTTTACGGAGAGTGGATTTGTTAAGGTTAAGGTTGTGAAGGTATATCAGTTAGGAAAGAAGATTGAATTGTTCTTTGTGGTGGTAGATTCGGGGATTGGTATTTCTGTGGAAGAGCGAGATAAGGTGTTTGAAAGCTTTGTTCAGGCAGATGCCAGCATAACAAGAAAGTATGGCGGAACAGGTCTTGGGCTTTCTATCACGAAGGATCTGTTACAGATGATGGGAAGTACAATTAATTTAGAAAGCGAAAAGGGGAAAGGCAGTACTTTTTCGTTTTCGTTAACATTGCAAACGCTAGAAGAAGTAGAGGCAGATGTGACGCCAGTGCAAAGAGACGCGACGGGCGTGTTCAAAGAATTAGAGTTAGAACGAAGAGCAGAGGAACAGACATATAAGGTTGGTACCAATGAGAATATTAAGCAGCTTAAGAGTAACATGGAGAAGCTTATTTTGTGTATTGAGCTTGGGAATTGGATGAAAGCTGAGCAGTTTGCAGCCATGGTAAAGCAACTGGTGACCAATGGAGAAGATGATTGGCGAAAACAAGCACTGCGTTTGGAGATGGCTGTGCGCAAAGAAAATTATGAGAAATCCGTTACTATGTATGAGTCACTAAAGGAGCTGATTGAGGACGCTCTTTATGTGGAGTTATGACAGGGGGATTGGCATGGATATAGATAGACGCCCAAGTGTATTAATCGTAGATGATGAGAAAATGACCCGTGTTTTGTTGGCAAAGATGATTGAGGATATCGGATATGAGCCTTGGTTGTGTGATGGAACAAAAGAGGCATTTGAACAGTTGAATAAGGAATTGCCAGACTTGATTGTGTCAGATGTGGCTATGCCAGAGATGGATGGATATACCTTTTGTGAATTGGTAAAGAAGGAGCCAAGAACCAAAGATATTCCATTTATATTTGTGTCAGCGATTATTAGCAACAATGAGAAAATCAAAGGTTTGAAATTAGGAGCTGTAGATTATATTACGAAGCCTTACATCAAGGAAGAGGTACAGATTCGTATTCAGACGCACATGAAGCTTCGCCAAATGCAGGAGCAGATGGAGCAGAATAATTATCAGTTGAATGTCATGGTTAAGAAGCAAATGCAGACCATCGAAAATGCAAAGAAAACTTCGCTGATTGCACTGGCAAAGGTAACAGAAGGTAATATGATTATTACTACAGAGAATCATTTGGAAAATGTTTCGTACAACTCCAGAATGTTGGCGCAGGCATTGGCATTTACACACAAATACGAAAACCGTATATCAGACCGATTTATTGAATTAATCGAGACCGCTTCTATGATTCATGATATCGGAAAGATTGCGGTTCCACCAGCCATTTTAGATAAGCCTGGAGATTTAACAGAAGAAGAACAAAAGGAAATGCGATTACATCCAGAGTATGGTAAACGTATTTTTGATGAGGTATTTCGTGATATGAAGGAAGATGAATTCATGTCTATGGCACGCAATGTGGTTATGTATCATCATGAGCGTTTTGATGGAACTGGATATCCGTACGGTTTGAAAGGGGAAGAGATACCGTTAGAGGCAAGAATTGTTGCTATTGTGGATGTATATGATGCACTAAGAAGTGAGAAAGTATATAAGCGAGCTTATACATTAGAAGAAGCAAAGGAACGTATGGACACCATTTACAAAGGGTACTTTGAGCCGGATATTGTGGATGTTTTTTGGAAGGTAGAGAAACAGTTAAAAAAGGGAAAGTAGTTGTATGACAGATACAGAATTTATAAAAGTTCAACAATTTGTGAAAGGTAAAATCGGTGTGGATTTGAGTCAGAAACGTTCTTTAATTGAAGGACGTTTAGAACCTCATCTTGCCAGGAAGGGCTTTCATGATTTTACAGAATATATGAACTATATTAAAAATGATATTTCTGGAACAGAGGTAGAGGAGATGCTGAGCATTTTGACTACCCACCATACATATTTTTGGAGAGAACCAGTACATTTTGAGTTGTATCGTAATGAGGTGTTACCATATCTCAAAAGAACTGAGGCGATTTCTAAGGATTTACGTATTTGGTCAGCTGCGGCTTCAACTGGAGAAGAGCCATATACATTAGCAATGCTGAATTTGGATTTTTTTGGTTTTGAGCATGAAATGTGGGATACCAAAATATTAGCTACGGATGTGTCCACGAAGGTGTTGGAGTTTGCACAGCGTGGGATTTATTCAGAGGAGCAAGTGGATGCATTGCCGGGGCAATGGAAGCGATTGTACTTCCAGAAAAATGGTGATGGACGATACGAGGCAAAATCTTCTTTGAAGAATGAAGTGTTGTTTCGGCAATTCAATTTGATGAATCCATTACCATTTCGCAAACCGTTGCATGTGGTGTTTATCCGCAATGTGATGATTTATTTTGAAGAAGAGACGAAACGACGATTGCTGGAAAGGATTGTCAATGCAATGGTTCCAGGAGGATATTTGTTTGTAGGAACCACTGAATCTGTAGACCGAGATGCGTTGGGTTTAGATTATGTAATTCCTTCAGTATATCGTAAAAAATAGGAGACAAGAAGCATGAGAAAAATAAAGGTACTAGTCGTAGATGATTCCATTCTGTTTCAGAGAATGCTAAAGGATGGTTTGAATAAGGACCCAATGATTGATGTCATTGCGGTGGCAAGTAACCCGTATGAGGCAAGGGATTTGATTATACAGGAAAAGCCAGATGTTATGACGCTGGATTTGGAAATGCCGAAGATGGGTGGATTGGAATTTTTAAGAAAGCTTATGCCACAAATGCCGATTCCTACCGTTGTGTTAACAACCCTAAGTGATAAGGTTTTTGATGCAATCAATGCTGGCGCTGTAGATTTTGTCGCAAAGCCCAATGGTAAGACAAGGGATCAGGTGGAGAACTTTATTCGGAATGAGTTGGCAACTAAGGTTAAGATTGCGTCGACGGTGAAAGTAGATAAGCTAAAGAAGGTAAAACCAGAGTATCATCGTACCAGTAATCCAATTTCTTCTAATAGACAGAAGGTGATTGCAATTGGTGCATCAACCGGTGGTACAGAGGCAATCTTTGATGTGATTTCCAAATTTGATACGGACATTCCGGGAGTTGTGGTGGTCCAACACATGCCACCGGGGTTTACAGAAATGTACGCAAATCGCTTGAATAATCAGTGCAAGGTTGTTGTAAAGGAAGCGAAAGACGGCGATAAGGTAGTGCCGGGACAGGTTTTGATTGCACCGGGAGATAAACAAATGAGACTGAAAAAGATAGCGGGGAGCTATCAGGTGGAATGTAAGTTTGGCGAGAAGGTTAGTGGTCACTGTCCTTCAGTAGATGTATTGTTTCAATCCGTTGCGGAGACAGCAGGAAAGGAAGCGATTGGTGTCATTTTGACCGGTATGGGTAGAGATGGCGCAGCGGGAATGCTGCAGATGAAACAGACAGGGGCACTGACAGTTGGACAGAATCAAGAGAGCTGTGTTGTATACGGAATGCCAAAGGAAGCATACAACTGTGGTGCGGTTTTGTATCAGGAGCATTTAGATGATATAGCTGACAGGATATATAAGCTATTAGAGGAGTTAGAATAGTATTTACTATGAATATAGTTTGATAGTCTTTTCTTTTTAGATGATGTCGAATGATGATAAGAATAAGATTATATAAGATAG
>JAGAQX010000205.1 GCA_017622535.1 Lachnospiraceae bacterium
CATCTACTGTAGTTCTCTGTGTACAAGCCGCATCATTGAAAACCGCAAAACCGGCACCCTTTACAAACACTCCAGTCTTTGAATCCGTTTTTTGAACCATAACACCTACTGGCTCCGGTTCTTCTTTTACTGGTAATGCCTTTCCCTGCTGTATCACTTTTCCTTCTGCATCATACAGTGTAAAGTATTCCAATCCAATCGGATAGATGGTTTCATCTAATTTGTATCCTTGCGGTGCTTTCACTTCCTTCAAATAGTAAGTTGCCTCTGTTAATATCTCGACATCTGAAGCAACCAGACCATTTGCATCCGTTGCTTTTAGCTTACACAATAAATCAGTACACGCCGCATCTTCATAAAGATAGTAAGTTGCTCCATGCACAGGCTGTCCATTATAAGTGTTTGTTTTCTTAAGAGAAAAACTACCCAACTTAAAATTTGAAGTCACCTTAACAGTTGCCTGATCTGAAACGACATCCTCAAAGGTTTCTAGGAACGTGATTTTTTGCTGTGATACTACAGTCGGTGTCCATTTACGTCCACCTTTTTCATTCGAATATGCCTTTGCTTTTACCTTAATTGTGCTACCATTCTCTTGGATTTTAGCAAGTGCTTCCGCGTTACAGTAAAGATAGAAATTTGATGAAGCCTTACTTGCATCTGTTTGTGCTACACAAATGTCATACTTCTTCAAATCATCCGGATTCTCAATCTCACTTGCGTCTGTCTTAATCTCACCTACAGTAAGACCAGATGGCGCACCCGTAATTGTGTATTTCACATTCGTAATGCTACCGGACTTGGTACGGACAAACTTGTCTGCACTTCGATACAATCCGTCACCCATATCCTTCCACTCACTTTTCTTTGGTGAAATGTTGTAGGTAATAGACTTTGTAAGACCATTATCCGCATACTCTGAGCTGTCACATTTCTTTGCATCCTCAACCAGCGATGCGATCTTCTTATAAACACTGCTTCCATCATTGTAATAGCTTAATCCAACCTCACCATTAAGAACATGGATTGCAGCACTAGTGATAAAGTAATCTGCATTTGCAGAACCAGCCGAATACTTATCGTTGTGACAAGTCCCGCCTAACTTTCTAGCACCATTTACAAGACAGTATGTGATTTCCGGCTTAACTTTTGAGCTGGAAGCTTCTACACTACCGCTTGTTGTATTCTTATTAAGGTCCATACAGAACACAAGGCATTTGTAGTAATCACCACTTGTAGAGATATACTTCACACCCATTCTTCTTCCACAATAAGATACATAACCACTGTAAGAAACTTTCATGCTATCATCGGCTGTTGCAGAAGCCTTCAGAACCGATACAGACGACATCATGATTCGAAGCGGTTCTTCCGTTTCTACAATCTCGCCTTTTGCCAGCTCTCCTTCCTCCGGCTCAGTTTCTTCACTTTCTGTTGTATCACCAGATGCAGTATTATCCGAAACCGTTTCTGGTTCACGGACAGAAATCACACGATGAACCAAATACGCTTCTTTACCACTTAATGGTGTTACTTTGTAATAGGTGTCATATTCACCTACCACAGTTCCATCAAAGCTACCCTTATCGGCATAGTAGGATACATCCACTTTTGTATCATCAAAGGATAATCCGTCTTTACTTTCGATTATGTCAAATCCATAATTGACAGCAACAATAATATCCTCTGCTACCACTACCTCATCTGCATCTAAGTCCGTTCGCACAGTAGCATCATATACCTCCAATTCCTCTGTATTCACCTCGTTTACATCCGAAGCAAACACCATTGAGCCATTCGGTGGCATCACTGCACAAAGGCTCAAAATGACCGCCATAAGCATAGCTGTTATACGTTTCTTTTTCTTATTCATAAACATCTTCCTTTCCATTATTCTGCTGCGACATCTTCCCTGCCAACTCACACAATACCGGAAAGAAATATTTCCCCGGCTTTTTGTGCAAGAAAAAAGACGCACCATTTGGCACGTCTCTTTACCCATAAGCCGGTTCGCATTCCGGTCTTCCCTTATTCAATTGCGATTCGTCTATGGTATGCTAACATACGTCCCATTCGACGAACATTAAAATGATACCTCATTTCAAAATATCTTGACATTCTCTTTTCCATTATCCTCACCTCCTCGTATAGAATCAGCTCCACTTCATAATGTCCTCCATCATCTCCTCTGTCGGTGCATTATCCAAAACCTCATTTTCTTTTTCTGTTGGAACCAATATATTCGCTTGTTGCATAGGCATCATCTGTTGTGTTCCTAAACTTAGATTGTTTAACCCTGCTTTCATAAACACAGCCATAAATTCCTGATACAATTCAGTTCGTATTTCACTCTTAATCTGTTCCAATCGCATCTCCAACGCCTTTTCCGTGACACCCGCATTACCAGCATACATAAACGGACTATTATCAGCATTTATTCCATTTATATATGCGTCAATCGCATTTTTAATAAACTTATTTTTAGACTTATGAATATCCAAATTCAGTTCATTCAATGTCTTGTATATTCGTCTGTCACGTTCATCCTCTAAGGAAAAACGTACAATCGTTTGAACACTGTCCTTTCTACTCATACGCTCCTCCTATCAATTTCTTTGTAATACCTTTTCAAGATAATGCTTCGCCAAATACTCATATCCTCTTGCATTTGCTCTGACATCCTCAATATAGGAAATGTTATTCTGATTCATTTCACCATAACGCTTCATTACTCCTGCACCACCACCTACAAATGTTATCGGTGTCAATTCCATGTTATAACCAAGCTCACGGATGTTGTAATAAATCTGCTGACAATATTCTCTCAATTTATTCTCGATAATCTCACGATATTTGTCTGGTAAGTGGTCAGCACCGTTTAAGATAACCTGTAAAATATCATGTTCGTCAATCTCCTCATTGAGTTGCTTCACACACTCTTTGTTAATCTCCTTCATGCAAGTAATAATACCATGTGGTTGTGTAACACACACCGACTCATCTGGAGAACGATTGATTATCGGCATAATGTCTACTGTCCAGCTTCCGATGTCTACAACCAACTGTTTTTGAGGAAACAAATATAAGCGGTCAGCAACTGCACCATAGCACTGCGGATATACTGAAATGCGTTCGATTGTCACATGATACTGTCGCTTTTCATATCTGAATGTCACTTCTTTATTCTGTCCTAGATACTTGATAAAATCATCTTTCTCCTCACCGAAACGTGTTAGCGGAAGTCCAACTGCAAGTAACACATTTGCTTTCTGTATTCGTCTAAACGACAATTCCTTTGCGATTGCCGCTAAAGTAAGCAAATAGTAATTCTCATCCTCTACCTTTGTAGATTTGACTTCTAATCTCTTTCCACCAATCTTGTAAATCTTTCCATTATATTCCAATGTATCATTGAACATCGCTGGTGTAGTGGATATTTCTTTCACACCAGAGGTAAAGACTTCATTAAATGTTTTCATATTCGCCCAGCCGTGGTCGATTCCAATTACGATTGTTTCTTTGTTCATATATTATTCCTCACTTTCATTCTAAATCTCTCTAAAACATATATAGGTATGCGTCAGTTAAATAACCACCTAATCGCCCCGCATACATGGGAACTATAAGCAAGACACACTTCGTGTTCACGACGCTTCTATATCGAAACTTTCTCCTCTACTGCCATTCCGAGGATAAGGAACATTTTTCAGTCCCTTTGTGGGTTATTATCATTCCGCCATATTGTTACCTTGCCTAATTCGCTCCATCTTCACCTTTCGGTCTTTCAACTCTCATGGCAAACCTCGACTGATTACTATCTGGCATACACCGGAAATTTCCCTGCTTATAGTTGCTATTCAGTTTATGTAGACATTCTATACCATAAATTGAATTTGCGATATTCCGCAGTATGATATAATTTTTGAATTTTATATCATATTACGATTAATATACTGGTGGTTCTCTAAAATTCTCCAAAAAGTCATCAAACACCTCAGTATTCACCAAAGCAATCCCACGTATTTTATAGACAGCTCCTGCTTCTTTTGCTAACTGCTGAAATGTATGTAACCCGACAGAATATAGTTCTGCACCTTCTTTATATCTAACATACTTCTTTATATTCACCTTTGCCTTTATTTGGGCAGCTTCAATTTCCTTATTTGTTCTTCTTGCCATCTAAGAAATCCCCCTTACCATTTTCTTCAAAGTATTTGTCCAATACCTCTTTTACAACTAAATATCGCTTTCCAACGCGAAATATAGCTTTAGCTTTTCTTGCAATTTTCCGAAATCTACACCATCCTATTTCATAGTACATCCCACCTTCCTCATAGGTCATAAATCTACAATTTTCTAATTCTTCTCTGCTTCGATTCATTTGTATTTCCTCCATTTTTTCTCCAAAACACAAAAGGCATTTCGCTATAGTATGATTACTATAAACGAAATGCCTTTAACTCTTGTACTAAAACTCACTATCAAAAAAGTAGCTCATTCTCATTACAATATTCACTTTTTATCTGTCCGTAACAATCCAAGAATGTCCCTGAATTATTTCCGTTTAATCCATCCAAATCCATCGAAATCATCTAATTTGTATGATAAGTGATGTATTGTAATTTTTTGATGGATATACGTCGAAATTCAACGGATATACGACTTATTTGTTTTGCTTGAGGGTCGGGAATTTTTTAGGAAGTCTTTCTTACTCTTGTAAACTCTTGCAAACCCTTATTTTATAAGGATTTTTGCATTTTACACTCTTTCATACTCTTAGCTAATTAATTGCCAAATAGTAGTCAAAAAGTAGTCTTTGCTCCTAAAAAGTAGTCAACTGAAAACTTTTGAAATAACAGTGCACAACTCTCTGTATTCTAACATATTGAAAAGAATCATTCAAGCAGACTCTTTTCTAAAATACATCCATATTCTTTGCTAAATTTTCGATTGAAGTTCTGGTGACTTCCTGATTTACCTCTGCGTATATGTTCATCGTAGTCGATACGTCAGCATGCCCCATCACTTCCTGAATTACTTTGATATTGGTTTCATTTTCACAAAACCTTGAAGCAAACGTATGACGAAAGATATGACATGAGAATCTCGGAATAATAACCGGCTCTCTTTTCTGCTTTTTCGCCAACACTTCCTCCTCTGAATTGTGAGCATCTACAATTCTTTTTATAGCACGATTGACTGAAGCTGGGTTATGAGGAAATCCAAAACGATTTGTGAACACAAAGTTTGTCATTCCGTCAACATTCTCCACACAAAATCCTTCTTCCTCTTGCCTTGCATATTCGTCTTTCAGGACATCATACACTGGTTGCATCATAGGTATCAACCTAATTCCTGCCTCTGTCTTAGGCTGTGAAACCCGAAATTCGCACTTGAAAGATTCATCCGAACGCTGATAATATGTCAGACTATGATTTATGCTAATAACTCGCTTTTCCATATCTATATCATCCCAACGAATACCGATTGCTTCTCCAATTCGACATCCTGTACCCAATAGAAATGTAAAAAATGGATACCAATGATAAAAAAACGGGTTCTTAGAAACATATTCCATAAATGCTCGTTGCTGTTCTACAGTTAATGCTCTGCGTGTTTTTCGCGAACCACCTTGTCGCTTCTTAATTTCACAATATGCACCGTCCACAGGGTTCTTGCGAATAATGTCATCACGGACAGCAAGTTGAAACGTCGGTCTAAGAACGGTATTGATACTCTCTAATGTGTTAATCTGCAATCCTTCTGTTGTAACCAAATGATTATAGAAAAACAACACATCTGAATATTTAACATCCTTAATCTTCTTTTTGCCAAACGTATCGCGAATATAATGATTCCATGTATAAAGATAATTGCTATAAGTGGTGCTTCTTAACTCTGTTTTCGTAGATATGTATCTATCAAACAAAAAATTAACATCCGCTTTACCTGCAACATATACATTTAAACCATCCATCTGATCTCTTACAAGCGTTTCTTCTTTCTGCCGTAACACCGTTAGCGACTTCGCATAGATTGTTCTCTTTTTACCTAATGCATCTCTGTAAACATACGAATAGCGTCCATCTGCTTTTCTGTAGTTCTCACCCTTTCTTAACACTCTTCCTTTGCCATCTTTTCTACAAGCCATCTTAATTCTCCTTTCTGGAGAAAAGAGCCTGCTCTACTTCTAGTCAGGTTGATTATTCAATTGCAACTCAACCCCCAGACGTATCATTTGCGAAATGGAAATATTATGACGTTCAGTATACTCTAACATCAACTGATATTCCTCTTCTCTAAACTTAACCGTTACTACATGGTTAATTGGCTTATCAACTCTAGGTCTACCAGTTCTTGCCATTGCACACCTCCCACATAACATACTCTTATTATACTTTTGGTATTACCAAAAGTCAACACATTTTTCGTTTTATTGGCTCATATTTCTCCATTTCAAGTTGTATTCGCTTATTACCATTCTCTTTCTATCCGTGATAATGACTACTTATAAAACTCGTCATCCACAATATGAAAAGTCTCAAGATATTCATCAATAATATCCAGATTAACCAAAACCAACTGATTAACCTTATAGCAAGCCTTCGCATCTTTTGCTAATTGCATAAACTTAGATACACTCATCGAGTACATCTCTGCCCCCTCTGCATATCTAACAAATCTCTTATTATTCGTTTTCTTTGTTCTATTGTCCATTTGCCACTTCCTCCATTACCATTTTTCTTGCTACGTCCATCAAATCCAGTTGTCGAATAATTGCTCTGTCAATTTCTTCTCTTAACACCGAATCTTCTGGAATGAAGCCACTTTTACCTCGAATATTTCTTTTAGGAATGGTCTGCATATCTTCCGGCATAAAATCGGATTGCTTACTCAACCCATATCCTTTTACATCTTGAGGATGAATAATTACATGAACCGGGTTCTTCTTCAACTTACTACTTAACGGAACAATCGAAACTTGTGGTGCTCCATCGTGATTGCTTGCATCACACGAAACAATAACACCTGGACGTACTCCACCCTCTACACCATGCGGATTTCTTCCAAAATCGGCATATACTACATCAAATTTATTATATTTTCCATAACTTTTTTTATTTTTCATACTACACTCTCTCCTTAATATTCATACAAAGTCTACCTTCATCGACTGTAACTACAATTCCGCCTGCCGCAACAATTTCTCCTACTTTTCGATATGCTTCCGGCAAACTATTTGATACTGCTGCCATATTTGCAATTACTACTCCATCTAACTTCTTTTTACGGATCAGCATTGCAATCTCTGACCATTGTCTGTTAATATCTCCCATAGCAAAGCCATTGCGTCTCATCGTTCCCACAATTCTGTACTCTTTGTTAGCTACATACTCACGAATATATTTGCTCTGCTTGTCCTCTAAACGTTCCACTTTATCTAGTGGCGCATCCACAGAAAGATATTCCACACAATCATATTTCTTTCTTATTTTTCTCATTATGCAAACACCTCCTGCTTTGCATCTGTAGCCTGTTCTAACATAAACAGGAAAGAACTTGTAAAATAGTTTCTTTGACCTTGTGGCAATGCCGACAATCTACTGTCGATAGACATATCCTTTGCACTAACTCCTAATAGAGTATTAGCATCTACGTCGTATGCTTCCATAAGAGCAAACATTGTCTGCATTGTCATATTCCGGTTTCCTTGCTCAATCTTTGCAATCATTTCTTCACTAATCCCTGTTAAATCACTCGCTTTCGCAATGGTAATTCCTCTATTATTGCGAATCTCTCTAACATTAGGACCTACTTTAAATTTGTTGTACATCACACTTCACCTCTCTCACACAACACCTACTTATTTACCAGTTGCCCTCGAAGGTTTTTTCCCCTTCAAGGACAAGCCCTTGAGAACCCCAAAAAATCAACCAAAAATCAAAAATTTTTCAAAAAATTTTTTAATTTGCTAATTTTCTTACTAATTGCTTGTGGTGAAATGCCTTTTTCTTCTGCAATTTCCTTACTTTTGTAACCTTCAAATACCAACATAGTAAGAATATCTAAATCTTCATATTTCATTTCCTTCAATGCTCTTGCAATGTTTTCATCCTCAATCTCATCAATCCACGCCATACGGTCTTTCTGTACAACGCTGTCAATAGTTGAGGAAAATCTCTCTATATTTCTCTTATATAAGTGGCATTTTGAATTAGTTTCTTCTATATAATAGGTAAGTTCTATTTCAACTATCTCTGTATGTTGAAAAAATCTTCGTTCACTATTAAATACTGCTCTGTCATACTGATATATCTCATGAATAATTTCCTTCGACATTCCAGCTTCTTCATACTGCTTCTCCAATTTGCTCCATTCTTCTTTAAAATGCTTCTCTTCTATAAAATGGTTGTATCCCATAATCTTTTCCTCCTGAATTTTGAAAATTTGTTATCCGTTTCAAAATCCAGAATTCATGGATACTTACCTATGTAACACTCATATCTTTTGCGCATAGCTTGTCCTTTCCGCCTCTATCGAAAGCGGGCAATGGACATAAAAATAGTCTGAGTAATGTACCCAGACTGTTCATTCCGCATAAAAAAGAGCGCAAGAAAGAGAGGGTACATAATTTCAGTTAAAACACGAATATTCGTGTAATTACTTCTTTTATGACCACTGCCCTTTTTGCGCGCTCTCAAATTATCAAGGCATTATGTATTTTTTTGATTTATAATATATTGTTCTTAACTGCATTAACTTTTAAATGCAGTAGTAACCATATAAACGTTTGAAGTCGAAAAATGACTCCTTTTTATCTATAGTAATTTCATCTGTACGTTTCAAAAAAGAAACTGTACATTTATAGTATGATAGATTTGATTTCAACTCTCAGTTTTGGGGACAAGAGATTTTTCCAAATCAATCCCTATAATATTTAATATCCATTTGCACCCCTAAATGTAAAACGAACTCCGCAAATTCTTTAAGAATATATGTAAAATAAAATCAGAAAAGGATATGTGTCCATCGTATCAGGTCGATATTTCAATTATTTCTTGAGAGTAAATATAAAATTTGTTTGTTTATCTCTACTTATATCTTCTCTTTTTGTTTTCACTCGAATTGTGTCTAATTTAATTCTATGAAAAATCGACAAAAAGTATTACAGTCTGCCATCGCCAAATGAAATATATATCAACGGAATTTTTTAATTTTTTTACACCTAACTATTTATTCTCCATTTGATGACAAATTTTTCTCTGTTTGTGTATGTAATACTTAACTTCCTTTTTTACAGAATTAAATTCAAAAATTAGTATCACATTTTACACACCTCCTCTCTTTCGTAATGACAGAATTTACATTCATTCACATAAGCCTATCTTTTCATAATAAGAATCTTCAACTTTTTGAATTTGTTCACACATACTCATATCCAAAACAGACGAGTGCTTTACAATGAATCTGTGCATATCATTCATTTCCACCACCACGTTAGTCACCAAATTATTCAATGCAGGTTCTTCGCCATAAACATTCAGACCTAACATGTCATAATACGCATCCTCCAAGTAAACAAAATCTTCCGCCTCTTGTCGCGTACAACCGATTTCCTCAATAATTGTTCTAATTTCATCTTCAAGGTTTAATATAATTGGTTCTTCTCTCATCATTTTCTTCTCCTTTTTTTATTAAACTTAGCGTTTGCTTAATTATAAAAAAAATGATAGTATATATTCAAAAGTTATATATTTATATTTTTTATGACTATTTATACACGAAAGGAATATCTGTATGTTGGAATTGAATGTTGATATTATTATTAATAATGTGAAATCATTGATGAAAGAACATAACTGTACACAAGATGAATTTGCAGAGCGAATTGGTACGACACAATCTAATCTAAGCAAATTCCTAAATCAAACAGAAGATAAAAGTAAAAATATAACAAATAAAATGCTCACAGTTGTCCAGCTATATAACATCTCCCAAGAATTTAATGTTTCTTTGGATTGGTTAATTGCAAACAAGGAACAACAAAAAATATCAACTAGCAACCAATCTATCGCTGCTTTTATTGCCATGCTCTATGAAAATGGACAAATCACTTTCAAAGAGCGTCAATGTGAAGAAACCATAACGCAATTCATTCAAGACAGAACCCCATATGACCTATTTCCATATAATTGTTTAAAAGGAAATGTGACCTACTACGACATTCACTTTCCACAATACGAGCACACACATCCTGAACTAGAATCAAGTCCAGACTACATAGAGTATCTTGCTGAAAACGGCAATGATATCGAAGAAAACATAATTCTCAATAAGTTTTTTGAAGGTTTAATTCGTATCCAAAAACTCAAATCCGATAATCTTCTCACAGATGAGCAATACGAATTGCTAAAACAAAATCTCATTGAAAATACAAAAGTTGAACGCCCAGATATCACATCACTTTTACAACCACAAAACACATAAAACGAAAAAAGACGCAAAGAAACGCCAACTCGATAGCATCTGCTATCTTGTCAACATTTCCCTGCGTCTTTGGTGCTAAACCATCATTTCATGGTTGCCCATATCAGGAGAGCCATTACTTCAGTTGTAATTTTTTCTGATACTATGTATCAAATCCGATATGTATGCTTCACAGAGTTCATTCGAATCATGCCCTCTGTGTATTTCTTTAACATCAACACCCTCTTACATCTCCAACATTTGAGGGTAATATTCTGTAATACTACTGCTTCATCGTTACCAGTTACCATATAATCCATCAATCGTTGCTTACACTGTTTGCAACGTAGTTCAATAATCTCATTATTCAAATTCATTCACTCCTTGAAATACAAAATAAACTGCAACATTTTGTACTCACAAAGGAAAAGGGAAAAGTCACCTTCGCAAGTTAATAGTCTGTGCCAGTTTTCCGACGCATATCCTATGCCCTGACACCATAGCCTGCTGATCTTATCTACTATTAACTTTGTACGACTGCTCTTTCCATAAACCACATATTATTGCCTTCATAATAAAGATGTTTCTCAAAACCTTGAATCATGCAAGTATATCTATCACCTACTCCACCTGCCTTCAGACTTGCCACTCGTCGGCAATCCTTGACCTTATCAATAATGTATTCTTTTCCATCTTCCCACCGTACACTCTTCGGAATCATTCTTCCGTCAGACGTGAATACAGTGGTAACTTCTACATATACCTTAATATTCAATTAATCATCTCCTCAAAAATAACTGTGTGGATGAACAACATGAGACTCTTTGCAATCTAGTGATGATAAACTCTTATCACAATACATCAAGCCTCGTTGAACACTAAAATAACCAAATCTTCTGCGAATATCATCTACCGCTTCATCCATTTTTCGAAGTTTATCCTGGTATTCGATATCCACAAATAAACTCAACTGCTCATCTACGTTACCAACTACCAAATCACAACCCCGCAAACCAAGACTTCGTATTGGCTTTTCCCATGTATAATTACTCTTAAATATGGAAAAGGCAACCTCTGCCAGCTCACTTGTTATGTTTGTTACATGGTCAAGCTTCCTTTGTCTACTAAAATGATACAAGCCATTATCTCGTACAGAAATCTCAACCACTTTGCACTGAAAACCATTTTCTCTCAATCTAGCCGCCACACTCTCTGCCAACAGATAAAAAACAATTTGCACATCTTCATCATTCAGTAAATCTCTTGAAGTTGTCGTGCTGTTTCCTATCGACTTTACCGGCGCATGTGTATGCTCTAGTCTAACTGGTGAATCATCCAATCCATTTGCAAAATCCTTCAGCACTAATCCCATCTTTCCCAAATGAGAATGCAGCACTCTGTCCTCCATCTTTGCCAATTCACCTATGGTCTTAATCCCAAGTGTTGCCAGCTTATTATTCGTGCTTCGTCCGACATAGAGTAAATCGGATACAGGTAAGTTCCAAGCTTTCGTCTGATACTCTTCTCGAAAGATTGTTGTAATTGCATCTGGCTTCTTATAATCAGAACCCAATTTGGCGAAAATTTTGTTAAACGACACACCGACGCTAACAGTAATTCCGAGTTCCTTTTTTATTCGTTGCCTTATCTCTTGTGCAATTCCCATTCCGTTTCCCATAAGACGTTCACTGCATGTGACATCCAGCCAACACTCATCAATTCCATACGGCTCAATCAAATCAGTATAGTCCGAATATATCTCTGAACACATTCTTGAAAATCGTAAATATAAATCCATATTCGGCGGAACAAACACAATATCCGGACAAACTTTTCGTGCCTGCCATAATGCCATGCCTGTTTTTACACCACTCCGCTTTGCCATATAGTTTGCAGTTAGAACAATTCCATGTCTTGCTTCCGGATCACCACCTACTGCCATAGGACGATGTCTAAGTTCAGGTCTGTGTAACATTTCAACACTTGCATAAAAACAATTACAATCACTATGCAATATTACTCGGTCACTCATACCTATCCCTCCGTAAACAAGAACGTATGTTCGTTTTCACGTCCTTATTATACGAAAGAATATTCATGATTTCAAGTGTAATTTATGTTACATTGTAACCCTATCGACTGTAACCCCTGTAAACACGGACATTTGCCACAATAAATTTATTTGTGAATAAATACTTCTTCTACTGCTTTATTAAAGTATTGCGCAACTCGATAAGCCAGATCTAATGAAGGATTACACGAATCCTTCTCAATAAGGTTGATAGTTTTTCGACAAACTCCTATCTCCCTAGCCAAATCAGCTTGTTTAAGTCCCACTGACTCACGTAATTCTTTTACATTTGACAAAATACTACTCATATTGTGCATCCTCCTTTTTCTTTATAGCAGTATAGTATCACAGAGTTATGTCATACTATGACCAATTGCAAAAGATGATACATGTATTAACATACTTTCTAGTTCATCTGAATTGTTCTTTCCTATTGACAAAAACTGTTATAAATGCTATAAGAGACATAGCTTTGTAAAGACATCGAAGGAGACAGTACTTTCTTTATGAAACTGTTTAGAGATGACAGGAACATTTTAGGACACATTTCTAAACCAGCGACTCTGTGATAGTGAAAGACAGATAGGATTAGTAAGGATGCGGAATATCACTCCTGAGTTGTTTTGAACCGAACGGTTAATCCAAGTAGGCTTCAACGGTCGTTTCCCGTTACAGAAACTATGTATGAAAGCTATGTATTTATGATGGAAGTAATAATATTGATTCATAGAATGCAGGCAGATTACAGTGTATTAGGTGGTATAGCGAATAGTAGCCCTTTTCGTCCTGATACGGGATGCGAAGGGCTTTATTAATTTTACAGGAGAGTATGATATGATGAAGAAAAGAATGTATCTATTAATTGCAACAATGGTATTGCTCGGAACAACCGCTTGTGGAAATGGTGCAGACACAACAGAAATGACAACCACACAGGAACAGACAGCAGTGACTACGCAGGAGATACCTGCGGAGGAAGAGACTACCGAAGAAGTAACTACAGAGGATGCAGCAAAAGAGGCTACTACGGAAGAGACCACAGAAGAAACTACTGCAGAAGTAACAACACAAACAACGCAGACAGATGGTACAATTACTGTAGAAGAAGCAGAGCAGTTGATTATTACGGCTTTGGGAACTGAGGATTCAGAAACAGGTAACAAGTACGGCTTTATTCATTCTAATACGATGACAGTGGATAGTGTGGAATATCATGTGTTTACATGGAACTGGTATGTAGATGGTACGATGTCTCACTTGACAGATTTATTTGTGGCAACAGACGGAAGTGCGATTTATGAAGGTATGTTTGCAGGTGATGATGCAACAGTATACACAGAAATGAATTACTTAAACAAATAAAAAAAATGGTTATGCTATACTAAAAATACCATAAAAAAACACCCTCATAGTGGGTGGATGTTTTCAGACTGTAGACAAAGGGGCTGTCGTTAATGACAGCTCCTTTCTATATTTCAATACTCCTGGTTCTCCCGGTACACCATCTCATAATAGTTACCCTTGTCTCTCATTATCCGTGGTTCCATCTGTGTAGCAGTCACCCATCGTTCTACATCGAAGCTATTAGCTCCTGCCACCCAATCCTTTGTGATCGCATCTAATAACACTCTCGCACTATCCATATCACGGAACCGAAGAATCTCGTCCTCCACAACTACAAGCATACTCGGTATCGCTTTTCCTTGTTCCTTTCGGACTGCTTCTACCGGGAAACCAAAACTTCCGCCAATAATACTTTCCCGACATTCGACTTTTTCAAACTTGTTCAAGTCTATCGTCTTATCCTTACAAATTATCTTCATAGACTTTTTCGTCCTTTTCTCTACATTATATATCGCTCAATAGGAACTGTTTTTCTTCGGCTAAATGATCATCCCAAAAAAACCTCCAGTACATATTTCGCACGTTGTTCTTTACTATATTGACTATTTGCTACTGTTTTTACAAATGTATGAAAGCATTCATCATTCTCCATATTAAAGCTCTCATGTGCATTATCTGCTAATATTTCATAAATATCATCAAATCTGCCTACCAACGAATCACCTGTACAATAAGTACCTTGTATTCTAGCCAATAGTTCATTCATTTCCATAGCACTATCCACTAAGCCAATCAAGCGAACAACATCCTTTTCTTTCATACACACTCCCCCCCTCTAACATTATTACTTTTCCCCAGTTAGAACATATCTCGCCCTTTCTTCAACAGAATACTTCTGATTATCTACCACAGCTATAACTCTCTCATAGTAATCTTTATCCGATGTTTTCAATGTGTCAGCTAAGTTATTCTCCACCAGACGATACAATTTATCCATCTTCATCACAAATGTATCCGAATCATAGCATCTTCCAATAATATTTCCCATACACTCACGAAACTCTTCCATATGGTCAATCAACTCAATTACTATCTTCATATCTTCTAAGGTCATTCATAATCACCTCCGTTACTCCAACCCAAAATACGCTATATACAAGTTATACTTTTCACCATAGCTACGCACGGTTGCTTCGTCAATTTCATACATACTATAATCTCTCGGTTTCTTTCCCTCATAGCCAGTAACAATAAGATAGAACTTCCCATCTGCCTGCACTACCGTCATTCCATGTGCATTTACACTTCTGCAAGCCTGCGCCTTTACTCCTATGTATTCACACAGATACACTACCGCATATCTGCTTGCCATACAATCGCCTCTTCCTTTAATAAAAATGCTGTACCAATCATCATTGCCTGCTTCATAATCGGATATTGCACTGACATACCATGCCACCTTCTTAGCCATCTCCGTTTCGGACATATCTGAAGTAATATATGTATCCTTGAATTCTTTAAAGATTCTATCAATCTCAAGGTTTGCTTCCGTATAGCTTCGCACGGTTGCTGTTAATGCTCGTCCATCCTCAAGCGTAGCCTTTACTGTCACCTGCTTGACTGGTTCAAAATGAACACTGCCATGCTTTACCTTTATTAATCCGTAATCTGTTATTGTAAAATAAAATGCATCATCACCGAGCAATTCCCACTTCCGAACTTCCTTTTTGGTTCCCGTTACTTTGAACTGAAACTCTTCCGTGTGGCTAGCATCCTGCTTAATATAATTACCATATAATTCACTTTTCTTATACAAGGTCACATCCGTTGCGTTCAATACCGGATTATCTGCTACTTGTTCTTTCTTTTGCTTAACCGTAATCTTACACTTATACTTTTTCTTCTTATAGGTAGCTGTAATTGTTGCCTTCCCCGGCTTCTTTGCCTTGACGGTCACAACATTACCTTTCTTCTTTTGGATAGATACTACCGACTTCTTACTAGATTTCCACTTAACTTTGGAACCGGAATTCTTTAACTTAATCTTATAAGTCTTTCCTACAGTAAGCGTCTTTGATTTCACTGATAATTTCGGTTTTGCCTTTGCCGCCTGAACTTCGCTTATTGGTACAACCGCGATTGCCATCATTATACAGATAAGAAACACTAACAATTTCTTCATAGTAATCAACTCCCCTCTGAATTATCTGTTATTAGTTCCGTCAAATCTTCTGTTTTCCCCTCCATTTTCAACTTGTAAAGCATGAGTCTTAACAAATATTCCGGAACCTTACTTTTCCCATATTCCCAATCCTGATATGTCCTTTTGGGTACGTTAAAATACATTGCAAACTCAGCCTGCGTCATGTCACATTCTTCTCGTACCTTCTTTAATATCTCGCTATATGTCATATACTCATCCCCCTTTCAAAAAAGTACGAAATCCGTGCTTTTTTCTTTATTTTAACACGGAATCCGTACTTTTTCAACCGTAATGTGCATTTTTAAATTCCGTTTTTCCGTCAATAGGCAATCAGAATATTCTGACCGCTTTTGTTTCATAAAAAATCCCTAACAATTCTTTTATTGTTAGGGACTCTCTATTCATAGTCAAGCATTTGCACTTTTCTTTTCATCGAATGTCAAATTAATAATTTCATAATCGGATGCCCATACGGTTGCATATTCACATAAGCCTTTCATCCGAATTTCATACTTCCAAATATCTCGGTCTTTATCATATGTCGGCTCCATATACTCAAAAGTATGATTTCCAAGAACACATAACATATCGCCATCTACATAGCCATGAAATATTAATTCTATTTTCTCATGCATCTTGTATATACCATAGACAATCAATTTGTCATCGATTATCTCGAAGTTATTTATTTCCGTGTCGAATAACCCATATTCTCTTCCATCGTAAAGCATTTTTCATCCCCAATCATAATAATCTACACAAACGAATATTGTCTTGTCTCTGCCAAAGGCCTTATAGCCCTTAGCAGTCAACAAAACAAATTATCTACTTTATCAACTTCATTATCAGCTCTTTCTAAATTTAGCCTTCTTATTCACACCACGTTTGATAAACATAGACTTGTATGCTTTGAATTTCTTCTTAGGCACTTTCACAGTCATACTCTTTGGTGTTTTTGTAAATGCTTTACTTCCAATCTTCTTTGTAGTTAACTTCGAAGATTTGATTGTAAGCGTCTTTGTTTTACTACATCCATAGAATGCCTTAGAACCAATCTTTGTAACACTCTTTCCAATGGTGATTGTCTTTAATGCCTTACATCCCTCAAATGTACTTTTTCCAATCGTCTTAACCTTTGATGGAATGGTTAGCTTTGTAAGGGATGTACACTTATAAAATGCCTTATCACCAAGGGTAACTACATTCTTACCGATGGTCAAATTCTTTAACTTCTTACATCCATAAAATGCGTTCTTACCAATCGTCTTAACTCCGGTTCCCATCTTAACGGTTGTAAGCTTCTTGAAGTTCTTAAATGCATTTGCCGGAACACTTGTTACACCGTTTCCGATAATCAATGTCTTTAAGTTGCTGCATCCCTTAAATGTCTTATCACTAAATCCTGTTACATTGTCACCGATGGTAACAGAGGTAAGCTTCTTATTGCCTGCAAATGCAGTATCTGAAATGGTTGTAACATTGTATGTGATGTTGTTAATGGTAACGGTTGCAGGAACAACTACTGTTGCTTGATTCTTATCTGTTGGTGCTTCGTAAGTAACCGAATTACCATTTTCTCCAGCTTCTGTTACCTTATAGGTTGCGCTTCCGTCTTCACTTGCGATTTCCTCACCAACCTTCGGTGCACCAAGAGCAGGAATCTCCTCTTTCTTAGTGATCTTACATACACTACATGTATACGTCTTTTCACCCTTTTCGGTCGCAGTTGCTTCTTTGGTTACAACGCCATTATCCCATGTATGAGCAGTTGACTTATCAATCTTTGTTCCGGTTGCAATCTTTGCTCCGCAATCCTTACAGTAAGTGTCTCCGGTATATCCGTCTACTGCACAGGTCGCTTTCTTTGCATCCTTTACTTCGGTTTCGCCTGCGTGATTATTCTTATCCAGTTCTCCATAACCTTCATGACAAACAGAACACTCCGCTTTGTTCTTACATGTAGCTGTTCCGCCAGTATGTCCGGAAGCTTCTACCGTCACATTTGTCTGCATTGGCTCTTTACACTTCGTACACTCAGTATGTCCGATACCATCCACTGTACAAGTAGGAGCCTTTTCTCCTTCGCCGGTATAAAGGATATCGCTTTCTTCATGGTCACACGCCTGACGGGTAATCGAAATAGTAACGCTTTCCGTCACATAGTTACCCTTATCAGCTCCATTGTAGATTGCAGTTGCTTCTACTGCTACGTCAACTGTTAATTCTTTTGCAGAATGAGCCTCGTTCCATACCCAGCCTTCCGGTAATTCCAAAGCACCTACTGTCTTTTGGCTGTATAACGCACTCATAGTACTTTCCGGCATATTTGGTGTAGTCTCTGCCTTATTCACGGTTAATGTAATCTTTGTTTCTACTTTGTTGTAGTTCTCTGCATCGGTCGGAGTAAACACTACATCGTACTCTGTTACATTACTGTCTGCAACTACAGGCTTTGTGGTCACCTCTTTCCAAGACCATGAACCTGCAACAGCGGTTTCATCTGTTTCACTATACTGTACTACGCCACCACTTAATGCAGAATTCTTTAATGTAGCACCATAGGTAATAGCATCTGCTGCTACAGCAGTCTTAATATATGGTGTTGCTTTTGCAACACTCACGGTAATATCCATTTCTTTTGTCTTGTAATTTGTACTATCTTCCGGTGTAAATACTGCAACGTAAGTATTATCACCAGCCTTTGGACAAATGGTTGCATCTTTCCATGCCCATGTACCGGTCAATTCACCTGCAATACCGTTCATCTTACCACCTGACAATGCAATACCTGCAAGCGTGGTATCCGGATGATAGGTAATTGCATTCACTGTAGGTAACGTATCTACTACCGGTGTTGCCGGAACAACACTAATTGTAAGTTCTCCTTCTACTGTTGCATACTTATCATTATAGCTTGCAGATGGTACGAACTCCCATGATGCCTTCTTTGTATCAACCGTTGGAATGCTGTCACCATTCTTCCACTGAAGTGTTCCGGTTACTGTTTCCCCATCGGTTCCCTTAAACACTACCTCTGTCAATTCCAACACAGATAATTTCTGTCCATACGTAAGTTTCTGACTTTCATCATTTAACGTAACTTCTGTCTGTTGCATTACCGGAATTTGATCCACTAACGCCACAGAAATTGTAATCGGAACGCTTGTATAGTTTTGTGTCTTAGCATCAATTGTAATGGTTCCTGTATTTCCTGCCAAACCATCTGCTACTGTATATATTAACGTTCCCTCTTCTATCGAAGGTGTTACTTTATATATAACATTTCCATCTACAGCCGGTGTTCCATAGCTTACAACAGTTCCACAATCCTTTGGCAACAAGGAAACCAGATTAATCGTATCTGCATTCTCTTGTGAGAATAAATATTTCTTTGTTACATTCTGTGCAGTTCCAATCGCCTGCGGACTAATTGTCACATTCGTCGGTACTGCCTTAGATGGTTGTGTTAATACATAGTTATCTTTATCCGCACCGGAAAGCTTAAGCTCCGGTAAGGTTACTTCTGTATAATCACCTGCATTTGCACCGGAAAGTGTACCTTTTAAACCGGTCACATCAACAGACACAGCATCCAAATCAGCTACTCCTTCTAACGCAACCACTGTAATCGCAACGGACGTATTTCCCTTTTCATACGTTCTTCCTGTTGCAGTTACGCCGGTAACATCTAGAATAGCCTTTTTGATTTCAAACTCCTGGTATGATAGCACTCCTTCAAATGAAACTTTAGCTTGATATGTTCCTGCATTGACAGGTTTTCCATCCACCAGCTCTACACCTTCTGTTAAGGAATCATATGTAATCACCGGTGTTTCGATTAATTCCTCATTCTCTTCCGTTTCCACTGTAACGGTTGCTGTATGATTATTTCCATCATAGATTGCACCTTCAGGTGCTGTAACAGTTATTGTTCCGCCCTTTGTACAGCCATCAGTCGTACAACTAAATGTCATCTTATTTGTATTCGCTTCATCCAGTTCACATTTCCAGTTATGCTCCGGTTTATCTTTTGAAAGTTCTGTGTTTGCATATGTCATATTACGACAATCTGCATATCCATAATATACTATACCATGTTTGCTATCAAGCACAGGATATGTATCTGTTAACAATTTCTGATACCAAGTCACATTTTCGCTTGAAGAGCCGTTTAAGAGATATGCAACCTCACCGTTTTCAAACGCTTCTACTGTCTTTGATGTTGCTGCTGTATCTGATACTGTAGCCGCTGTATAGTAATAACAATTAACAGGAG
>JAGAQX010000206.1 GCA_017622535.1 Lachnospiraceae bacterium
CATCTGCGGAACCAGATGTGTTAGCCTCTGTGCTCTCTGTTGTTCCGCCACAGCCAACCATGCATGACATAAGCATTGTTGCTGCTAAAGTTAAGCTTAAAATCTTCTTTCTCATAATAATCCTCCTTAAATTAAGTTTTTAAGTTATCGTTAAGCTATAATTGCATTATAATTACTTAAATCATTCATGTCAATAAATTTGTATCGACATTTGTGCATTTTGTCACAATACACAACTCGAAACCCGTTTCATTTGTACAGAACGCATATAAAATGTGCATTTTAACGAATTTTTCATCTACATTTTATCTCTTGAATTTAATATTTACTTCCCGTAGCTTGTCGAATTTTATTACTTAAAAAAAGACTAAAAGTACAGATTTATTACTTAAACCTGTACTTTTAGTCTTAAATTTAACTTTATAAGACGTGATAGTGGCAACTTAAATACCACATCACATACTAACAATCCTTTATTTAGCTTTCTTATACAGCCTATTCATACGAAGCAAATACGATGTTATATAATTTCCCGAACACCAGACCTACCAAGCCAGCTCCCATCACCGCAACGAGCGCCTGCATCACACTAAAGTTGATAGCCAGATATAAAAGAAACATTAAACACAACACCATCAAAATAGTTATATGCAAATGTCGAATAGACATCAAAAACGCATTTTTAATTGTTGCATTGAAAGTATTCAAAAACTTTGCCTGAACAGCAAACACATATAATATTGTCATTCCCAACAATATAGCCAGAACAACTGAAACACTACCAAGCGTCACACCAATCGCACCACCGACAGTAACCCAATATCGATAAGAAAACCAAATTACAGCCGCAGCAATCATACAGAGAAGCCAATACAATGTGCTTCGTTTAAAGTTATCCTTAAAAGCTTTAATAAAATTACTAAGAATGAACCCATCCATACCAGACGCCATTTTCATCCCTACATAGCTCGTTGCAGACAACGCCGCCCCAATCGTGATAATCGGCAAAGAGCAAATTAAAAAAGCAAAATGCAAAACCAGAATATCACCGATTTTCCCAAGCAACATAGTCGGTATTGAATCCGATGAAAATCTTTTCTTCGAATTCACCTCATCATCTTCATTAAGCTCTTGAAACACATCATCCAATTGTTCATCATCTATTGCTTCCAATTCTTCTACACTTCCATTCTCCACCATGTCATCCTCCGTTATATTCATCCTTTATCCCAACTTTACAACAGAGTTTCTATACACAACCTCGCCACCAATCACCTTGCGGCCAATTCGATAATTTTCATCATGCACCTTCTTAACAATAGCGCTAACCGCCACTTCACTCATCAGTTCAAGGTCAATTTTAAACGTGGTTAACATCGGATCACATAATCTTGCAAAAATGAAATCATCAAATCCAACTACCGAGATATCTTCCGGCACATGGTAACCGGCTTCCTTTAATTCGTTGATAAAGTGATAAGCCGCCTCATCGCAGTTGCAGACAAAAGCAGTTGGAAGAGTTTCTCCATTATACATACTGATATAATCTCCATCTTCATTTCTATCACTAATCACCCATTCCTCACGCACATCTAAACGATTCTGAACCATAGCTTTATAATAACCAACATACCGATCAAGGATTGAGCTTGTAGCATGAATATCTCCCACAAAACCAATCTTGGTGTGTCCCATTTTTATCAAATGGTTTGTCAACAAATATGATCCATGTACACTATCACTTACCACAGAATCTACCGTATTATGTTCATCATAGAAATCCAAGAATATATATGGCATTCCGACATCCAAAAGCTTTTCAATATACTTCTTCTTCATCTGACCCAAAATAATCAAGCCATCAACTTTACTAAATGTTACCATATTAGGAAGCTTATCTTGTTTTTCATCTTCACGTGAAATAATCTCCAAAATACAAGAGTAGCCTTGCTTATTAGACTCCTTTACAACCTTCTGATACAAATCAGAATAGAAGGAATTTTCTGCAAAAAATCTCTCTGGCACTACAACACCAATATTATAGCTAACCCCTTCTTTCATGTTCTGCGCAATCGAATTATAGCGGTATCCCATCTCCTCCGCTTTTCGTTTAATCTGCTCTCTGACCTCTTGACTAACCCCTTCTTTTCCAGATAATGCCTTTGAAACAGAAACTGTACTGAGCCCCATCTCCTTTGCAATATCACTCATCGTTACCTTCTTCATCATTTCACCTCATATCAAGTATCTCTTTGATAAAGCCTGCCACACGCTCTCCATCCTTGCGATGTGTAATCGCAGACGGATGCATACAGGCCATTCCATCTTCCTCCACATTGTGATAAGGCAATCGTCTCATATAGACATCACGACCACCTTCATCTTCATAGATAGCAATTGCTTTTTCTATCCAATCAAACATAATATCGCACAAGGTTCCAATTGTGCATATAATTTTAGTTTGCGGATATGCTCTTTTAATCGTATGCAAAAACTCCACATAAGTCTTTACAAACATTTCTTGCACCTGTGGCTTTTCAATATGTCCTGAATCATTTGTTCCCAAATTGATAACCACCACATCTGGCACATATTCGTTATAATCATAAGCAACCGCCGGATCGATGTACCAATTCACACAAGGGAATAGCTTTGGCACATTCCCTTCCGGGTCACCTGTATATTCCACATACATTCCATGCCCGGAGGCTGACAAGAATCTTGCCCTGGCATTCAGTTCTTTCGCTGCCAAATACGCATAAGTCAGCATTCCATCTTCATCACGAAGAGTATATTCCGCATCGGGGGCACCCAACACACCATATCCACAAGTAATAGAATCACCTATAAATTCTAATTTTAATTCTGGACGTTTTGGGAACTCGCGATTCAACAATTCACCATTCTCAATCTGTAACTTTACCAATCCCACATGGCTCATGGCAGCTTCTGTAATCTTTACAATTGTAACCAAATGTTCCTCTTTATCTGGTAATTCACAAATGTCATACCAAGCTTCTTCTTTATCAATTACAATCTTATTCACTGCTTCATCACAATCATCCAAAAATACAGACAAACCAGCCATATTAACATCTTCTGTAATATTACTAATCAAATATGCACGAACCTGTTCACCTCTTGCATAAAATCTCACATAACTATTCGTATATCCTAAATATGCGACTCCATCTTTTTCTAAAATTCTTCCTTCATATTGATAAAAATCTTTGTCACAAAAATTATTGTATTCCATTATTTACCCACCATCTTTCTAAATTTGCTGCTCAATGTAAAATCGACGTATTACATCACAAGCAGGTTTTCCATACACACTGTAATCATCATCTTTTGTTGGATCATCAGGTAATATTGCATACCAAGCCCAACCAACTTGCCCTTGCACAAAAGGATACTGTTGCAGCTTCTCAAACATCGTCTTGTAATAATCTGCTTGTTCTTGCTGATTCAAAGAACCTTCATAGGTCCAATCATTCGGAATAAAACTAGCACCCGTTCTACATGGCATTCCACATTCTGCAAAATAAAACGGCTTCTTGTATTGCTCAACAACTTTACTAATCCGCTGCAAATTCTCATCCCACGCATCAATGGGATAATAACCACTTGAAGAAATTACATCCAATGCATCCCACCATTTTACATGACTTTCTTGGTACTTATCCGTGTTATAAGACAAAACCCCTTTGTAGATTTGGCGGACCTCTTTTATCAGCTTACGCCAATAAAATTCTTTGCGCTCTGACTGTACTAATTCACAGCCGATTAATAACATTTCGCACTGCTCTTCCTCTGCAATTGCAGCATAGTGTGTAATATAGGCATTGTAATGGGTAAACCATCCTCGCCACGACGTCTCGCATGGCTCTTCGATATCGAAAAAATCAATTCGTGCACGCCAAATTCCATCTCGGCAATCCACCATCGGTTTCAAAATCACCTGCATATCCAAACAATGAGCATATCGAATCATTTCCTTAAGCTCTGCATCTGTCGGCATATGACTACCTGTATAGTCAATCTCCTCCGAAAATGCTGTGTCCTGATATGCAATAAACGCCAATGTCACCATGTTGGAGCCAGTACACTCTCGCATCAACCTCATAGACTCCTTTGCCTTACCATCCGCAAAGCCCTGGCTCTCATTCTTGCCCATCAAAAACGTAAAACCATTAATTCTATCCAATATTTAATTCTCCTTGTTGATAGATTTAACTTTTCCGATAACTTATCAAGTATTATATATTCTCTAAAACAAACATTCAATATATAACTTAAAAAAATGTCATATTTTTCTCAATTTTAGCTATTTTTACCTAATTTCTAATAAATATATACTCATAACAAAAATGTCAACAAAACAAAAGTGCAACAAAGTTAAATACTTTAACTCAATTGCACTTTTACCTATCTATGCGTCTTCTTTTTCATCTTTATGGTATAAAGAATATCATCCGCCTTATCAATAGCAGCTTTTAAATCATAAGAATTTTGACATGTACACTCATACAATCCTATTGACATATCGATATTATATGGTTTCGAGGAAGCTTTATTCAGCTGTTCAATCCATTGTTCTTTGCGATACAAAACTTCATTAGCACTCTTTACATCCATTTTGCTAACTACTGCAATAAATTCATCTCCACCTACTCGGCCTACCACTGCCGTATCGCCTAACACCTCTTGTAAACAAGTAGCTAATACTTGCAATGAATAGTCCCCCTCTATGTGCCCATATGTATCATTCACTTCCTTTAGCTTATCCATATCAGCGTAACATATAACAAACTCTTCACCACTTCCTTTTTTCGACGAAATCAACTTATTCGCTGCATCATAGAAGCCTCTACGATTATATATCCCTGTCAACTCATCCTGTTTCGACACTTCTTCTAAAGACATATTCTTTGTATGTAATTCTTCTAGCATGCAATTTTGTGATTCTAGTAGGCCTACCATTTTAACAGCTGCACTCATTTGATAAACCATAAATTCCCAATTCATCAAAAAATTTTCCGACTGCATTTCACAAACCAGTACACCATACTGGTATTCTCTAGAATATAAATCTACAACAATAAACGTATGCCTTACGTCATCACCAATAAAGTCATTGTGAAACAAGAAATCCGCTTCTACATTTTGTTCTTCTTCTGAAACTACAAACGCATGCACTCCATCCTGGTAAGCTTTGAATTGCCACTGTACTTCTTGTGGGAAAACTTCTCCATTGTGGTATATGACGGGTTTCGGTAGCAAGTACAAATAACTTGTCTTTAAATCCAAGGCATATAATTTGGATAACACATTTGCATACCCTTGTGTCAAATCTTCACCAAACATCAATGATTCTCGAATTACTAAATTAGTGTTATGCACATAATCAAACATATTCTGGTTTTCCATACTAGTCATAGATATCAAACCAGCCATCAACTTGACATACATTTTTTTCCTGATACGGTCCATTGCTTTTGTCTTATATCCAGGACATTCTTTTCCTACCCATTCAGCAGCATACTCAAACACATCCATAATCCTTAATAACGTATCATTATGATAATGATTCCCATCAAAAAATGCTTCTAACATATGAATAATATAAGAAATATCCGTTTCCTGACAACGACCTTCCACAATCCGTTCCATTATCATTGACACTGCATACACACAAAAACTTCGCACAATCACATAATTATCATGTAACTCTTGGTCCTCATAAATGTATCCCAAAATATTCGTTGCAATATCTTCACGTGTTCCTTCAAACAACTCCAGCCTACCTGCCATTTTATCACTATCATACATACACGAAGCACGTTGAATAAAAGAAGATTTCAAAAAACGTTCCCCATCATCGCAGTCATTTAAAAGATTTACAACACGCTGTATAGAACGATAGCCCAATCGCTCAGCATCTGCGCGCACGGAAGCTAGCGGTGGATTGTGTTGAGTTGCAAAAGGCAAATCATCAAATCCTACCACTGCAATATCTTCCCCAATTCTTTTATTGCGCTTCTTAATTGCCTTACAAACTGTAGCCGCAATCATGTCTGTTGCACATATAATGGCATCAACGCCCGGATTCTCTTTTAACAGAATATCAATCTGTCCATCTTCGCGCCCAGCCAAATCACATCTTCTCACATAACATTCCTCAAAAGGCATATCATTTCTTTCTAATGCTCCATAATATGCTTTATACCGCTCTTGACAATCCACATTATCCGATGCTCCTGTCATCATACATATGTGTTTTCTACCACTTTTCACCAGATAATCCACTGCCTGGCTAATACCCGTTGTGTTCTCATATCTAACAAAGTCATATCCCTCAATTTCATCGCATATACACAACACAGGAACTCCATGAAACATTTCTAATATTTCTCTCTTCTTCTCAATGCTACATGCGTACCCAATAGAACCAATCGAAATAACAATATAGTCAAATTTTCCCATTGCGGCAAGTGACAGCAGGGCATTATATTGATATTCAAACAAGGCATCTACATCCTGCCCCGTATCGTGATTCACATATTTCACCGGAAAAATAGACATATTAACATCATATTTTTCCGCAGCTCTCATAGCGCCCTTCACCACTTCATTACTAAATTTGTCCATAACATTTGCATCAACAAATGCAATATGATATCTTTTCTTCTTCATATATCTCTCCTATAACAGAAAATTCTTCCTCAAAGAACTATAATTATAGCAATTAAACTTTTCATATATTGTAGTATCAACTAGAATTTTTCGCAATCATTTTAAAATTATTTTTCAGAGAAACACCTAGGAAACAAAAAAGAGACGATCTATCGACCGTCTCTTCACGAAACCTTACATACTATGCCAATTACAACAATCTGTTATAATTACTTTTCCTCTTTCTCAAGCTTCTTCTCAAGCTTCTCAAGATTATTAGCAGCAAATGTGCGTCCACCAACACCAAATGCAATTGCAAACGCTACACATACAGCCGCAATAATTAAGATAAATGTTGTCTCAACGATAGTCTTAGCAACACCTAACTGGCTCAAGCAAATAAAAACTGTAACCACATAGATTACAACCTTAGCAGCAAGACCCATAGCCTTAGCTTCCTCATTCTTCTTAACAATTGCTGCCTCAGCTGTGCTAGCTGCAAACATTCCGATTGCAAGAATAATCACTGCACTGAGCACTGCTGGCATATAAGAAATAATCGCCGAACCAATATTTGTTAAAATTGGAAGATTCAATACGTTGATACCCTGTACAATAAATACGATAACCAAAACATACTTCACAACCGAACTGATTACCTTAGAAAGAGAAACCTTCTTCGCATCTCCAGTCACCTTTTCAAGCAATGTATCTGCACCAACGCCTGCAAGCAAGCTTTCAAGCAATGAAGCAACAAGCTTAGCGATAAATACACCAATCGCAATAATAACAATTGCTCCAAGAATATTTGGAATCATCTGGAACACAGTTGCCACTACAGCATTAGCAGGAGCAGAAATTGCAGCAATACCCAACTGATCAAGTGCAGCTGTAATTACCACAAGAACAATTACGCCATACACAACATTTGCGATAATTGTAGAGAAGGTTGTCTTCTCCTCAGCAGCAATACCAGCCTTCTCCTGAAGTGCATCCACTTTAATAGCCTTCAATACTGGTACAAGAAGCTCTTTTACAATCTTAGCTACAAACATACCAACTGCAATGATAATTCCAGCAGCTACAAGCTTAGGAATAAATGCTAAAAATGCATTAACCATGTTTGTAATTGGAGCAGATACACTCTGCATTCCAAGCTTGTCTAATACACCTGGCAAGAATAATAAGAATGTTACAAAATAAGCAAGCTTTGCAACAAAATCAATTGAACTATTGGTTGCTGCATCCTTAATTCCAATCTTGCTCAACCAATTCTCTGCCTTAACAGCTTTCAAAAGCTTTGTCACCAATGACTTAACGATACCAGCTGCAATAAATGCAACAATCAACAATACAATTGCATAGATGATACTAGGCAACTGCGAAAATAATGAATTGAAAAAACCTAAAATTGCGTCCATCTTAAAAAATCCTCCTTGAATAAAATAGTATGTAAGATAAATTACACTAGAATATATATCGACAAAAATCGAGATAAAATTAATAAATTCTTCAGCATTTATAATCAAAAAAATTTACTCTTGAAGAAAAAAGTTCTAACGATTCTTAAAATTGAAATGTAAAAACACACACTTTCAAAACAAGAAAAAAATCCTTCCTACTAGACACATTTATTCACTCATCTAGACAAGAAGGATTTCATTCCTATTTGTGATACATTTTATCCGATTTAGTTGTAATTCACTCAAATATAATATTACATGAAACCAATTCCCTATCGCTTATCAATCGTCTCTCCATTGGTATAAATAGGCTCGCTGGTCAAATCCACATTCAACTTCTTAAAGGTCTTAATATCTGCATCCGAAAGCATATCCGATGTATGCACCTGACAACCCGATAACTTTGGTAATTGCTCCATCGCAATTCGAGCATCATTATCATTCAACGCCGATAATGCTAACGCAATCAAAACCTCATCCGAATGCAATCTCGGATTCTTCGCTCCTAAATAGCTGGTCTTCAACTCCTGAATCGGCTCAAATGCATTCGGAGCAATCAAATGCGCTTCATCATCCAATCCACCAAGGAATTTCAAAGCATTTAAAATCAACGCTGCAGATGCTCCCAACAATTCACTCGTCTTAGATGTAATGATAGTTCCATCTGCCAATTCAATAGCGGCTGTCGGAACACCTAGCTTTGCCGCACGTTCCTTTGCTGCAACCGTAACCTTACGATTATCTGTTGTAATCTTTGCTTGCTTCATCAAGAGCTCTAGTTTGTAGATTTCATTCTCTACATCCTCACCCTCTGCCATGGTTTTCAACGCTTTGTAGTATCTACGAATAATCTCCATTCTAGAAGCTTCCGAAACAACCTCATCATCAAATATACAGTTACCCACCATGTTTACTCCCATATCCGTCGGAGATTTGTAAGGATTCTCCCCATAAATCTCTTCAAATACAGCATTCAACACCGGAAAAATCTCAATATCACGATTATAATTAACTGTAGTTTCCCCATACGCTTCTAAGTGAAATGGGTCAATCATATTCACATCATTCAAATCTGCCGTTGCTGCTTCATAAGCAAGGTTTACCGGATGCTTCAACGGAATATTCCAAATCGGAAAAGTCTCAAACTTAGCATATCCAGCCTTCACACCACGCTTATTCTCATGATACAACTGTGACAAACAGGTTGCCATCTTACCACTACCAGGACCTGGCGCTGTTACCACCACTAAAGGACGCTTTGTTTCAATATAATCATTCTTACCAAAACCACCATCGCTCACTATATGAGTAACATTCGTTGGATATCCTTCAATCTTATAATGGCGATATACCTTAATTCCCTTCTTCTCTAACTTATCCTTAAACGCATCTGCTGCCGGTTGTCCTGCATACATGGTTACAACTACACTGCCCACATACAAACCGCAGCTTCTATATTCTTCGATCAAACGCAAAACATCTTTATCATAAGTAATTCCCAAATCTTCACGTTTTTTATTCAACTCAATTGCATCTGCACCGATTACGATTATCACCTCTGCATGCTCCGACAATTGTAATAACATTTTCAATTTGCTATCTGGTTCAAATCCTGGCAACACACGTGACGCATGCAAGTCATCAAATAACTTACCACCAAATTCCAAATACAGCTTATCTCCAAATTTATCAATACGTTTCATAATATGTTCAGACTGTATCTTCAAATATTTGTCATTATCAAATCCTATTTTCATAATCATAATCACTCCTTTACCATTTAATAATCCGTACTATATCCTTTAAATATCAAACCACAATCCATGATATATACTCTACAAAAAACAATTTATAGTTTACCACAATTCAAGCAGAACCTCAACGAAGATTTTTATCAAAAAAAGTCGCATCAAGTAATTCTTTGATTTCAGAAATCATATCATTCAGGACATTCTTTCGTCCAAGATATTCTTTCATCCAAGAAATTATTGAATGCGACTTTATAGTACCCACTACGAATCACACATCCAGAAACTAGTACCACTAAATCTATACAACCATATTAACATCACTGCCTTGGTGATTGACCTTAGTCACCACAATCTGTTTGTCAATCCAGCTCTTTAACTCCGCTACGTGAGAAATCACACCCACCAAACGGTTCCCCTCCGTAAGCTTATCCAATTCCTTCATAGCTCGCTTCAAGGTCTCATCATCCAAAGAACCAAAGCCTTCATCTACAAACAAAGTGTCAATACGAATTCCACCTACTGTGGACTGAATTTCATCCGCCAATCCTAGCGCCAACGCCAGAGATGCCATAAACGATTCTCCCCCCGACAAACTCTTCACTGAACGTTCCGAAGATGTGTAATAATCGTAAACATTAATATCAAGTCCACTTTGACTTCTCTGGTTATCCGCTTGCTCACTTCGAACCAATTCATACTGACCGCCTGTCATTCCCAACAAACGCACATTTGCCTTTGCCAACACTCGTTCAAAATAAGCCATTTGAATGTAAGTTTCAAGTTTTACCTTATCCCTACCAGTCAACTCACCGTTAACAGTATCTGATAACACTTTCACTTCCAAATACTTCTTTTCGTAGTCATCAAAATCACACCAGTTCTTGCATAAACGCTGTTCTAATGAAGAATTACGCTTCAAGCGCGCCATTATAACATTCTTAATCTCTTCCTGCTGTTCTTTCTCCTGCAATCTTTGATTCCGCTGTAGAATTAATGCATCTAAATCCTCAGATTTCTGTGAACTCAACAGTTTCTCCAGGGTTTGTTTCTGTCCTTCCTGTGCACTTATACTTTGTTGTAATTGATGTAACGTTTGCGCCTCGCGTTTCTGCATCTCAACCAACGAAGTAGCTTGTGTACGCAATCGACTAACCTCCCTCTTTGCAGCCTCCTCATTGTCAAACTGCAAACCTTGTTTAATAGCCATCGCCTGCTCACAAAAACCTTTCACTTCTGTTTCATATGCCACCTTGTTCTTCTCTACAGTTTGTAATTCTTCATTCAACTTCTTATATTTTTCAGCCAACAAAGGTACATCTTTCTTCGCATTATCCAATTCCACTTTACAATTACGCCATTGTCTTAATGATTTCCCCAATTCCTCAATTCGTGTTGACAATGTTGATTGTTCTGCCCTCAGTTGTTCTTGATTCACTTTTTCCATTCCAAAAATCCGAAGTGCTTTCTCTCGATAATAAGAAGTCTGTTGTTCCAACTGTTCCTTTAATTGTATCACCACTTCACTTACCGACTGACATTGTTGTCGAACAAGTTCCACCTTCTTTGCCTCATCATCTAGTTGTTTCTTAGTTAACACTTCAGCAACTTTGATAGCTGGCTGCGGATGCTCAATGGAACCGCACACAGGACAAGCTTCACCTGTCACTAATTTCTCCGCTAGTATTCCTGCTTGTGCATTATAAAACAACCTCTCGTTCTCTGCATGAATCTTGCTTTGCTGTTCTAACTCCTGTGTCTTCGCTTGACAATCTTTCACACTTGCTTCATATTGTTGTTGAATCTGCAAGCCCTTCGAGCAATCCTGTATCATAGCTTCTATTTCAAGCTTCCGTTCTTGTACCTTCTGTAACTCCTGTTCACATTCGAGAAGTTTAACATCCGCGTCGTTGTACTTCTCTATAACATCATTCAATCGTTTCTCATCCTGCACACATTGCAACAACGACTCATTTCGCATCTGCTGTTGCTGTTCCATCTGTTGTATCTTCTGCTGTCTATCCTGTATCATTCCAGTCAACACAGAATATTGATTATAATCCTGAAGCTTAGATTCAATGCGCACAGCACTTGCATTCAATGCATCGACATCCTTCAAATTCTCTTCTGCTTTTCGAAGCTGCTCTTCCTGTTTAGCAACATTCTCCTTCAACAATAATAATTCCTTTTCAATTCGCTGCAACTCAGCAACTGATTTCTTGCGTTCCGTTGCCACTCCAATCCTAGCATTCAGCTGTTGCAATAAATTCTCTAATTCCTTCAATTTATTTACAAAGACATCCATAGCCACTTTATCACAACTTATCAAATCTTCTACCAAATCACAAAATTCTTCCCGCTGCACCAACTGTCGATTTGATTGAAACGTTTTCAATTCATCTTCGCGGATATAATCACTGCCGCATTCCAAGGACACAATATCGCGCAAAATATCTTCCTTGCGATTATCATATTCCTTTTTCATATCCGAAGCTTGCGCCTTTAAATACTCTTGCAGCTTCTCATAGTTGTCCGTCTCAAAAATATCACGAAAAATCTTCTGCTTCTCATCCGTCGACGATAAAAGCATCTTACGAAACTCTCCCTGTGCCAGCATTGTTATCTGCGAAAACTGCTTCTGATCTAGTCCCACAATTTCCTTCACAGCCGCATCCACTTCCGCAATCTTCGTTACCGGCTGTCTCTCATCTGGATAGGTCAAAACAGCCTCTGGTTTCTGCGTAGTTTCACCCTCTCCACGTACCTTTGCTTTTTTCTGTTCGGGAATTCGTTTTATAACATATATTTTACCCTTGTCTTCAAATGTCAATTGTACATAAGTCAATCGATCAGAACTGGCATATTTGCTTCTCAACATCTTTCCATCACGAAATTCTCCACTCGTATCACCGTATAAGGAATATGAAATCGCATCAAAAATCGTAGTTTTCCCCGCGCCCGTATCACCCGTTACCAAATACAAACCAGAATCACCAAGCTTTGTAAAATCAATAATTATCTCATCTGCAAAAGGTCCAAATGCAGACATCTCCAATGTTAATGGTTTCATACCATCACCCCCAAATCCGTTTAAATGCTTCCATAACAATCACCTTCTGTCCATCCGTCATAGAGTCACCATTCTGTTGTTCATAAAAATCTTGAAAATATTCAATCGGTTGCTTATCCTCCACTGATGTTGCTTCGCGGATAGTAGCCTTATGTTGGGTACGTCTATTATTATATTCTAACGTCATAATATTCGGATATACAGCTCTCAATCTTCCCATTGCTTCCGGAATATCCTGCTCGTCTGTCAAAACCACCTTCAAATAGTCTTCACAATTTGTCTTCTCATAGTAATCTCTAGACATAATTGTTTTGAAATCACCTTCAACAACACGCATATCCTTCAACGGTTCTACTGGTATTATCTCAAAATCAACATTGCCTTTCTCCTTCAATTCCACAATTGTAATAGACTTCTCATGCTTCCATTCCGAAAATGAATATTTCAACAAAGTTCCAGCATACCGTATCGAATCCTTCGTTATTACTTGCGGACCATGAATATGCCCCAGGGCAACATAATCAAAATCTTCAAACAACTCTGCACTCACATTGTCAATGCCACCCACAGATATATCTTCAGAATCACAGCGTAACGCTCCCGTTACAAACTGATGAGCTACTAACAAATTCCGTTCCGAAGTATTCAAATTAATCTCTTTGAGCACCTCCGCAACCGCATCGTCATAAGTACGAATATGAGACAAATCCACATCTGTCTCTTCCGTTGTCTTCCAACGTTTCTCCAACGCATTCCGTACATCAATTGGTTTTACAAATGGCAACAAATATAGATTCAGCGGACCATATTCATCTTGTAAAACAATCGGTTCTAAATGTCCATCATAAATCGACGAAACATGCAAACCACTCTTAGCAAACAGCTTTGACCCAAAAGACAAACGCTCCACACTATCATGATTCCCACTTATCATGTAAACTTCCAAATCTAAATTCGCCAATTCCGTCAAAAACCAGTCCAACAACTGTACCGCTTCTCCGGCCGGAACAGACTTATCGTAAATGTCTCCCGCCAAAAGTATACCATCTAAGTCCTTCTCCCCTGCTAACTTCAGTACCTGCTTCAAAACATGCCTCTGGTCCTCCAACATAGAAAAACCATTTACCTTCTTACCAATATGCAAATCAGCTAAATGCATAAATCTCATACGAACACCTCCTATTTCATTACTTATTTACTACAATAACATACCACTATGACAAACCGAGGCAAATTTGCCTCGGTTTTTTAATTTTCTTATTTTATTTAAAAAATCCCAACTACAAACATATCGAATTTTAAATTTTAGACTCTTGTATTATCCAACATATACATCGCCCTTCGCAACGGTTTTACTACCACACAGGCCACTACACACTTCAATACATCCAACGGTATAAATGCCACCAAACCAGCAAAAAAAGCAGCCTGCCATGTCATTCCAGTAACAAACTTCAACCACACAAATCCAATTCCATCAATCACAAGCACGCCAACCAACACCGTAACTAACACACAACGCCCTAAACTATATCGTTCACCGCGAAACTTTGCAATCAATACCACCGCCAGCATAAATGCCATAAAATATCCGCCACCTGGTCCAAATAGCTTACCCGGTCCAGCCATTCCCCCAAACACGGGTGCCCCCACAAGTCCAAGCAACCAATAACATAACATAGTTACAAAAGCCTCTACTGGTGTCAGCAACAACGCTATCACATTCAGGGCCAACGTCTGTCCTGTAATGGCCGCTTCTGAAAATGGTAACGGCACTCTGACATAAGACATAGCGCTGATAAATGCTACCATCATTGCAATCCTCGTCATTTGACTTGTAGAAAATTTCTTTTGCGACACTCCTTCTTTTCTTGTACCCAAAGTCTGCGTTTCTGTGTTTTGTATATTTCGTTGCTTTTTGTCATTTTGATTCTTCATATCCATGCTGTTTATCTCATTTCTTTATCCTAAATTTCTGTATATCCTTCTTTTACACGAATTTCTTCCATGTTCACAACTTGCATTTACACCACAAAGTGCTATAATAAACCAATGAAACGGGGCGTGGCTCAGCTTGGTAGAGCGCTTGGTTCGGGACCAAGAGGTCGCGTGTTCGAATCACGTCGCCCCGACTATATTCAACATATCGTAATATACCATAGAATACGAAAAAGAGGAATGACTGATTGATATTTCATCTGTTAAAACAACAGTGAATATGCTTGTCATTCCTCTTTTCATTTCCATATTTATATTGTCCTGGATATGCTTTTATTTTTATACCATTGCCGAAAAAATAAAGGTAGCTTTTCCTTGAAGCTTCACGTCTCCCATTCCTGCAGGTAGGATAAAATGATCCCCTTTTTCCAACTTACATCCATCCAGGACTGCACCGCCTTCTATCACAGAACCCAGCATAAATTTCTGGTCCTGACACAAGGTCTCTTCACCATCTAACTCTGCTTTCCACACAGAATAGTATTCACAAGTAATCAAATGCTCAAACCATGCATTTTTTGTCGGACTTTGCGCGGATAATGCAGAATTACTATCAAAATTCATACCTGGCATCTTTGCTGCACCACACTCTTCAAAAGGAACCGTAATCACATCCAGACTTTGACTAATATGTAGTGGGCGTTTTTTTCCGTCCTGTAAGCGATCATAATCGTACAAACGGTATGTGATATCACTGTTTTGCTGTGTTTCCAAAATCAATGTTCCGCCCTTAATTGCATGCACACAGCCCGGATTAATTTGAAAGAAGTCGCCTTTGTGTACCGGAATTTCCCGAATTAACTCCTTCCACTTGGCACCATATATCATATCCTCTAGTTCCTGTCGAGTCTTGGCATGATGACCAATAATAATCGTAGCATCTTCATCACAATCCAAAATGTACCAACACTCCATCTTACCAAGGGATCCATTCTCATGTTCTTTGGCATACGAATCATCCGGATGCACCTGAATACTTAAATCATTTTGTGCATCAATAATCTTAGTCAACAATGGAAATCTGTCACCCTCAGCATTACCAAATATTTCTCTGTGACTTTCCCACAGCTGACCCAAGGTCATACCTACATATTCTCCAGACACAATTGTACAATCACCCTGAGGATGTGCACTGATGGCCCAGCACTCACCTGTGTTATCACCCGGGATATCATATCCGTACTCCCTGCGCATACGGCTGCCGCCCCATATCATTTGTTTAAAAACTGGTTCTAATAATATCATCTTCATTTAGCAATCTCCTCGTATTTTCATCTATAGCTTAACGAAACTACTTCTTTCTTGCTCATCTGAATGATCTATAAAATTAATAGAACATTGACTTTATCTACTAAAATGCAACAATTATTCCTGTACACTAGACTGAATATCCTCTAAGAACTGTAAGTATTCTGGGGTTATCTCAATCACTGGAGCTTTTTGATTAGCGCCATCCTCTTCCAAATCACCATCTACAAGCTCACCGTCCTCCGTCTTCACGGTAGCATATCGAATTCCTTGCAGTGCTGCCCTCCACCTCAGATTCCAGTCATTCATGATATCCTCAAAGCTCTCCTCCGATTTTCCAAGAGCGGACAATATCAAGCGATTTTTCTCCACATCTCTATCTAAATAAATACCGGAAAGTTCATTTAACTCCTCATATTTGCCTACATTTTCGGCTGTGACAGCATTATTTATCACAAACTCCACATCCTCAAAATTGGACAACACATCCGGCAAAGCTCCCTTTTTCTTAATCGAAATAGCACCTTCACTTTTGGCAAAGCCCGAATCCTTCAACATATATTCAATCCATGCCTTGGCTGCATCCTTGTGCTCACTATTCTTGTTCACTGCATAACAGTAATCCAACTCCACACTTGCATATTGTTGTCCATCAATATTATATGGAAAAGGCATAAAGCTAACATCATCCGGATTCACTCCTGCTACCTGCAAATCATGCAAATACTCTGAGCCAAGCACCATACAGCCAATATCACCACGATTTATCAGACGGTACACCGGTTTCCAATTCTCACCTTCCACAAAGCTTTCACAGAGACCATTTTTAACGATATCATAAAGCAATTCATGTACTACATAATTCGGTGTCTCCGCCGCAAATGGTTCCTGTTCCGTCACAATTCCGTTATTGCGATAGTCAGCATTTCCAGCAACAGCACCCCACACATTTGTCTGCCATTTCCACAACCACTCACCGTTTTGATAACCAGTGTAGTACGGAATCACTTTCGGCTGTGTATTCTGTATCTTTTTTAGAACTGACAAAAATTCACCTGGTGTCTGTGGTAATTCTACCACACCCGCTTTTGCCAGCACCACTTCATTATAAGCAATCCCCTGCACATTTGCATAACGCGGCAATCCATACACAACACCATCCACTGCACGCTCCTGCAAGTACATTTCATTATAAGATGCACTGAGTTCTTCAATGGTACCTAATGGTTCAAAGTATTGAACGAGCTGTTCATTCGTAACCGAATTTGGAATCAGCAAAACATCTCCATAATCACCAGCTTTCAGACGTTTTGTCACTTCATCCTCATAATTCAGAACCGCTTCGAACTGAACCACCACATTCTCCTGTTCAGTCTCAAACTTCGCCTTATACTCTGCAAACTTGGTATCAACCAATTGCGTCTTATCCGTCAATACTGTAATAACAACCTGCTCCTCTACCATTTCTGTGGTAGCTTCTTCTGTTGTGGTTTCCACAACCGGTTGCTCATTGACATTATTTTTCTGCGCAGCACCACAGGCAGTGAAGGAACCAACCATCCACACCAGCCATGCTACACACATCCATTTCTTACAAATCTTCATCATATCCATCTATATAAATGTAAGCTTTCCCGCTACATTTGTTCTCCTTCCTAAATACGATCATTTTTTCAAAAACTCAATCAACACTAGAAAACTTTCAAAAATCATATTCCTTCAAAAGAATATATAACTGTTTGCAAAATACATTTACAGCAAACCTTATTATCTCATTTAGAAAAAAGGGGATACTTCACCTACTAAGCAAAGTACCCCTCCATATACTTATTATGTGTTAGAAAAATGATTCTTATGCCTTACCTACAGAACCGAATAATTCCATCTTTTCCTTAACAGTAGCCTTGATAGCTTCTGCACCTGGAGCTAACAACTTACGTGGGTCAAATCCCTTACCCTCTAAGTCCTTACCAGCCTCGATGTACTTACGTGTAGCTTCCTGGAATGCTAACTGGCACTCTGTGTTAACGTTAATCTTAGCAACACCTAATGAGATAGCTTTCTTAATCATATCCTCAGGAATACCTGTACCACCGTGTAATACTAATGGCATATCACCAGTCTTAGCCTGGATCGCATCCAATGTATCAAAGCTTAAGCCTTCCCAGTTTTCTGGATACTTACCATGAATGTTACCAATACCAGCAGCAAGCATTGTTACGCCTAAATCAGCAACCATCTTACACTCATCAGGGTCAGCACACTCACCCTTACCAACAACTCCATCTTCTTCACCACCGATAGAACCAACTTCTGCTTCAATAGAAAGACCCTTCTCCTTACAGATAGCTACTAATTCCTTAGTCTTAGCGATGTTCTCTTCAATTGGATAGTGAGATCCATCAAACATAATTGATGAAAAACCAGCCTCGATACAAGCCTTAGCACCTTCGTATGAACCATGGTCTAAGTGAAGTGCTACAGGAACAGTAATTCCTAACTCCTCGATCATAGCAGATACCATAGCTGCAACAGTCTTGTAACCTGTCATATACTTACCAGCACCCTCAGATACACCTAAGATAACTGGGCTCTTTAACTCCTCAGCTGTCAAAAGAATTGACTTTGTCCACTCAAGGTTGTTGATGTTGAACTGACCAACAGCATACTTACCAGCTTTTGC
>JAGAQX010000207.1 GCA_017622535.1 Lachnospiraceae bacterium
CCACTTAAGATATAAATGCGGTCAGACAGCAAAATTGCTTCGTCAATATCATGGGTGATAAACAGCGTGGAGAGCCGAATTTCTTCCATAACAGAGAGATACCACTGGTGCATGGAATGCTTTGTCAAAGTGTCCAATGCACTAAATGGTTCATCTAGCAATGCCACAGTTCCGCCACACATATAGGTGCGAAGTAGGGCAGCGCGCTGTCGCATACCACCGGATAGCTCTGCAGGATATTGATGTTCGGTGCCATCTAAACCAAATTGTGAGAAGTAGGAAGCTGCTTGTTCACGCGCCTCCTTTTTCTTTGTTCCTGATAAGATAAGAGGAAGCGACACATTATCCAAGATGGTTTTGTGTTCTAACAGCAGATCCTTTTGCATCATGTAGCTTAGGTGACCGGACTGTCCCGTAACATCTTCACCATGAAGACGTACCACACCAGAATCTGGAAGAATTAGGCCAGATAGAACATTGAACAAGGTGGTTTTTCCCACACCGCTAACGCCCAAAAGACTTACCAGTTCTCCTTCTTTTAGATGCAAGGATATATCATTTAAAACCTGTTTCTCCTCATATGCTTTTGTAATGTGTTCTGCTTCTAATATCATCTTATATCCTCTTATTTTATATCGTCTTAGAATAATTGCAAAACTCTCCATAATGTATATTACGTTGAGTAGGTTTAACAAATACCAAAAAGCAGGTACGTCTGAGTCCGTCAGCACTTAGTGAGACGCAGTCGAACTTAGTACTGCTACGCACTCAGCCGTAGCGAGAGCGTGCCTGCGTTGGTTTGTTAAAGCTACTCAACGTTTGAAAGTATAAATAGAGTTTTGCAATCATTATTCAGGCAAATACTGATTGGTAAATCCATAGTTTTCAGGAATTTCTTCTGACAACTCATTTTCATACAACCACTTGTAGAAGGTATTCCAACGTGTTGCATCAATGTAACCCCATTGTTCCACCTCAGCCTTGTACTGGTCAGCCAACCAGGTCTGGCTCTTTAACACCATTTCCTTATCAAGCTCAGGTACCTGTTGGCACAAAATGTCAGCGGCAGCGGAAGGGTCCTTAATGGCATATTCATAACCCTTTTTGGTTGCATCAAGAAATGCCTTAGTGATGTCCTCATTTTCTGTCGCAAAGGTTTCATTTGCAACGATGACAGGGCTGTAGTAATCAAATGCAGGATTGATGTCCTTAAAGTAAAAGTAGTTAGTATCTAAACCTGCTAGTTCTGTTGCAATACCATCCCAAGCATAGTAAATCCAGATGGCATCAATGTCCTGCTGCAGGGCAGCGGAAGCGTCGGTTACATATTCCGGAATTAAGTTGACCTTGTTAAAATCTCCACCATCAGCCTCTACAATATTTTTCATCATAGCCTGTTCCACTGGAAGTCCCCAGGTGGCATAATTCTTGTTTTCCAAACCGGCAGGTGTGTCGATGTTATCTTCTTTTAAGGATACAATACCAGAAGTGTTGTGCTGAATAAGTGCAGCAACTGCAACGATTGGCATTTCATCTTCAGAGGTAAATACGGGTGCAAGATAATCTTGGAAATCAATTCCAAACTGTGCCTGGCCAGAAGCTACCATTGGAGTTGCCCCGTCTTCTGGTGGTTGCACAATGTTAATGTCAATACCAGCTTCTTCGTAGTAACCCAATTCTTTGGCAACATAGAAACCAGTATGGTTGGTGTTTGGTGTCCAATCTAAAACCAAAGTGATTTCGGTTAAATCTTTCTTTTTAGTATCGGAAGAACTAGTCTTGTCGGATGTAATACCCGCATTACAGCCTAGTAATCCAATCGATAGAATTAGTGTACAAAGTAACAAATATATACTCTTTTTTATTTTCATGTTCTTATACTCCTCATTATTCATTTTTACAACGATTCCAAGGCATCAATTTGTATTGTGCCAATTTCACCAGTCCCATTAATGCCAAGCTAATAGCGGATATGAGGAAGATAACGGCAAACATCTTGTCATAGTCATAGGATTTCTTTACTCGTGTCATGTACACTCCAAGACCAGAGTAACCACCGAGCCATTCTGCAATTACCGCGCCTACTACAGAGTAGGAAACTGCGATTTTAAGACCTGAGAAAAATTCTCCCAACGCGTGTGGGAATTTCACATGCCAGAAAATCTGCCAAGGGTTCGCATTCATACTGCGCATAAGACGTATAGTATCTACGTCTACGGATTGAAAGCCCTCCAATAATCCAATGGCAATCGGAAAAAATGAAACCAAAACCACAAGAATGACTTTTGGTGCAATTCCGTAAGAAAACCAAAGAATAAGTAGAGGTGCAATTGCAACCGGTGGTACCGTTTGGGTTAGTATCAAAATCGGATACAGCGCCTTTTGAATTGGCTTGCACGCATCCATAAAGGCAGCACAAAGAAATCCCAACAATACGCCGAATATCAATCCCAACAAGGCTTCTAATAAGGTAACCTTTGCATGCTCCATTAGCAACGGAAATTCTGCAATAAATGCAAGAACCACATCATTAGGAGCAGGTAGCATATAGCTTGGAATCCACTCTGCTATACTTGCAATTTGCCAAACTATTAGCAGAGTGATAATTACAATAATGGGTATGCAATTATAAATGGTGTTTCGTTGTTTTTTCGTCAATGGTTAATACCTCGCCCTCTGGCTTGTAAGTAATTTTCACGTAGCTCATGACACTCGGACATCCAGCTTTTGTAGCAATATACTGACATTGCTTTACAATGTCCATAAGTTCATCATAATCACCTTCCATGGCAGTTTCGCATGGACCTACGTAATAGGTGACACCGGTACTTTTAATATAGTCGATTACTTCATCCACTATGCGTACCACTTCTTCGTCGGTTGCTACCTGTGGCAACACTTGAATGGCAACATTTGCATTCATTTAAGCTTCCTCCGTTTCTATCAGGTTTGTTTTCTATCAGGTTTGTTCATGGGAGTATATATGTAACAAACGATACGAACATGAACGCCTATTATGTTCGTTGCAGGAAATGCTATAAAATATATCCTGCTTATTTATAGGAGATGTTGATATTATTTCCTATAAAATAAAAATGACTCTTAGTAGGCGAGCTAAGAGTCAAATTCGATATACCTTCTTAATAAAAAACCCCTTCCATTGGAAAGGGGAGATTGTACATCATTGCTTGTTTCTCTCCCTACGCCAGCATTATCTGGATCAGGTTATGGGAACTCCCAAAGGATTAATGACAGGAACATGTCATCTCTCAGCCTAATTCCTTAAGCACTCCTGAATGATGCGATTATATATCTCCGAAAGCATAGTTGTCAAGGAGAATTTGAAAAGAAAAACAGACGCGACATTGTCGCGCCTGCAAACTATCATAATTATTCAATCATGGTTATTATTC
>JAGAQX010000208.1 GCA_017622535.1 Lachnospiraceae bacterium
CACCGAGTAATACATATCGCAAATGTTCCTTTGTCTTGCTCTTAAAGGATGCCTTTATTGATTTGCTCTCATTTATTTTTACCGATATTTCCTTAGGTGCCTGAATGGTTGCTCCCTTTTTCACTGGGGTTACACGAACAAGATTCTTATAATTCTTTTTCGCATTTTGTATCTTTGCATTTTTTGACACAATCAAGGTTCCGCCCACTATAAAGAACGGATCCTTTTTTCCTATTTTCTCTAGGCCCGTAGCATACACAAATGGTACGCCTCCATCTACATCATATATTTCAAACAACACTTCCTCAGGTACTTTTTTACACTTCTTGGACAAGAAAACACAGCTTACATGATATGTTAAAGATTGTGGATTTAAAGTTGTTACGGTATCTGGTATCGTCAATACATTTGTGTAAATCGCAGTCAAGGCACCTGATGCAATCTCATCCACTTCATAAGAATACATTCCATTTGTCACCTTGGACTCCACCACATAATCATAGTTAACATCCTTTTGCTCCTTAGGTATTGCATGAAGCAAAATCACCTTACCAACACCACTTCCAGCCTTCTCTTTTACGAGATAATCACCTTTGGATGTCGAAAATAGATTAGTTTCTGGAGTACTTTCACCTTGTGACATAACAATCGGAGCAATCTCTCTTGTTTGGTATATACTTAAATCATTGAAACATTCGTAGAATAAAACATTAATATTCTTTGAATTAGCTCTATACGCATCGACGGCTCCTATTGGCACCTCATAATACAAATCTTCACCATATAAGTATTTCTCTATCTGAATTAACTTCGGCGCAGCTTCACCTAAAAAACGAACCTTCTTCAATGTAGGAAAAGCTTGGTAATCAAGATGCATACACTCCCAATGGTTCTCATATCCTTTTCCACCAGCTTCATTTTCTTCTCTTAATAATATTGACTCTATAAAATCATCATAATTTCCGTCACGCTTATCTTCAGGCAAAGTCTCCAGCGTTGCCTCCATTCTAATATATTTTGCATAACCTGTACGAACAACCACCACCTGCTCCGTAACAGTTGCAGGAACCACCATTTCCTCAACCATTCGGTAATATCTAGATAAATGGTCCATATTTACAGAATTTACTGTATAGGCTTGATTGTTATATGTAACCGTAGACGGAATGGTAAGAATTTTTTCATTAAACCCTTCTGTTAAATCATCTACTTCTACCGTACCATTTCCTGTCACTTCATAACAGATATTATCCTGTATAAATGTTTCCTGTGCATAAACCTCTTTACCATTGGCAAACAATAATCCTATAGCAGCAATACTAAAAGATATTATTCTGTATAATCCTTTTGCTTTCATGTCATCCTCCTTGTGTCGTTTATATTACAAATTAAATATATTTTTTCATTCATATACTATATAACGCACTGCAAAAAAAGCAAGCCTCTAAACCTTAGAAACTTGCTTTTTAAGATATTCTTCATAATTGAAAATTCTTTTAGTAATTCTCTGCTTTGATCTTGAAGTAGCTCTGTGGGTGGTCACAGGTTGGACAAACCTCAGGAGCACTCTTACCAATGTGGATGTGACCGCAATTTGCACATTCCCAAATCATATCACCTTCTCTTGAGAATACCAAACCACCTTCTACATTCTCTAAAAGCTTGCGATATCTCTCCTCGTGTGTCTTTTCGATTGCTGCTACCAACTCAAAAGATTCTGCAATCTCATCAAAGCCTTCTTCTCTAGCAACCTTAGCAAACTCTGCATACATATCGGTCCATTCGTAGTTCTCACCTTCTGCTGCATCCTTCAAATTCTCAATGGTGCTAGGGACTGAACCACCATGAAGAAGCTTAAACCACATCTTTGCATGCTCTTTCTCATTGTTTGCTGTCTCTAAGAAAATGTCAGCGATCTGGTTATAGCCATCCTTCTTTGCCTTACTTGCATAGTATGTGTACTTATTACGCGCCTGTGACTCACCAGCAAATGCTGCCATCAAATTTGCTTCTGTTTTGCTACCCTTCAATTCTGCCATGTTCGTTTCCTCCTAAAAAATAAATATTGGCTCCATTACAAGCCTTGTTGGCGAATTCACCTAATGCCCTATATTAATATCCGTGAATTCTCATATGCCATAAATCCTGTTATCACTATATTCATCCTTCCATATTTAATGACTAATTTTAAACCATCAAAATAGGAATGATTACTGTTTTTATTATAGCATTGTTTTTTTAAAAATCAAGTATATCTTTTTCATTTTTTGCTTTTTAGCCAATATCCGTTATATCACAATCAAACTAACCCTTCCAATTCTGTGAAATCCTTTACAAACAAATCCACAATCCCTGTTTCCTCTAACATTGCCCTGCTACTATCACCATATACTCCTACAATTTTTCCTGCTTCCGCTGCATAAGCAGATTTCACTCCCGACACTGCATCCTCAAACACAACACAGTCCTTTGGACTTACAGATAGTTTTTGCATTGCCCTAATATAAATATCTGGATCTGGCTTACCCTTCAAGGTTGTATCATCATACACAACCTTATCTTTATCAAACCATTGCTCCAAATCAAAATAATCAAAATAAAATTCAACATTTGCCAAATTTGCCGCAGTAGCAATGGTCATAGGTATTTTTTCGGACTTTGCACGATTTAGGAATTCCGCCAAACCTTCTGTTAAATGAAAACGTTCTCTGTACTCCATGCAAAGCTCCCTATAATAAGCCTCCTTCTCTTCGGAATAGGCTACAACCTCCTCCTTAGATAATGCTTCCACCCCAAGGAAATGCTCTAATATCTTCGCTGATGTTTTTCCATGCACATGCTTTACAAACTCATCCTCTATCACCTCTCTGTGACAAAGCTTCTCCACATAATGTCGCCATGCCGTTTCATGCATGAAGGAATCCATCACCATTGTCCCATTAAAATCAAATATATATGCCCTCATAAATGTCCCCTTTTGCCAAATAATAACATTATTATTACGACACATAGTTTTTAATACTAGATTATTTGTGTCACATATGATATACTATGTTTTATGATTGACATTTTATCGGTTTTCACTGCCAAGTGCAACGGATAAAACTATATAATAGGAAACGGAATACTTATTTTTACTTAGGAGGTTATGTATGAGCAACTATATCATTTCTTGCTGCTCAACAGCAGATTTAAATCAAAGCTATTATGACGAGAATCAGGTACCTTTTGCCTGCTTTCAATTTTTTGTAGATGACGTGATGTACGAAGACAACATCGGAAAATCCATGGACTTTGCTACATTTTATCAGAAAATGCGTGACGGTGCCATGACACGTACCTCACAGGTAAATGCAGAAAGCTATGTAGAGATGCTTCGTCCATACTTAGAGCAGGGCAAGGATGTAATTCATATTACTCTTTCCTCTGGAATTTCTGGAACCTACAATTCTGCATGCATTGCACAGGATATGCTTTCTGAAGAGTTTCCTGACCGCACCGTTTATGTAATCGATTCCTTAACAGGCTCTGTTGGCTATGGTTTATTAGTTGACACGGCTCTTGCTAAGCAGAGAGAAGGAATGGATATCCACACCTTAAACCAATGGTTATTGGATAACCGCTTGAAGTTGAAGCTCTGGCTTATGGTTTCGGACTTAACTTACCTTGTAAGAGGCGGTCGTGTTTCAAAGGCATCTGGAGCAATCGGTAATTTATTGAATATTTGTCCTTTGATTGAGTTCGACACCGAAGGTAAATTGAATGTACGCGAGAAGGTTCGTACTAAGAAAAAAGCATTGAAGACACAGTTAGAGAGAATGAAAGCCAACGCTTCCGGAGGCACAGAATACAATGGTCGTTGCTTTATTAGCCACTCTGATTGTTTAGAGGATGCTAAGACCTTGGCTGCTATGGTTGAAGAAGCATTTCCAAATCTTGATGGCCCAGTTGAGATATCTAACATCGGTACCGTTATTGGAAGTCATACTGGTCCTGGCGCTGTAGTGTTAACCTACTGGAGCGATGAGTTGACTGAATAATAGCCAACATCATAAGTTTGTTTCGATTAGTATATAATACTGATTTTGAAGTTCGATTATGAATTTATTCTTTATCTTTGCAACTAATTGCTATTTTATTTGGTTGTAATATATAGATGGTTTTACTAAAAAGTTATGGCACAAGGACCTTGTGTCGTAACTTTTTTATTACAGGAAAATTATTAAATTTTTCCCAAGCAAATTATTATTAAATTCTTATTTATGAGGAAAATGAAGGAGGTTACAAAATGAACACAATCAAAAACAAACAATCCACCATCTGGCTATGCGTGATAACCATGTTGTTCCTAGCTCTAGGAACCTTTGGTACTTCCATCACCGCAAAGGCTGCAACTGCAACTATCAACATTAAGCAAACAAAAGCTCGTGCCACAAGTATCAACTACGAGTGGGACAAGATATCTGGAGCAGAATCTTACTCTACCTATTACATTGATGCTGCTTCCTACAGCGAAGACTTAGCTATCGGCAAATGGAAAACAAATTCGAACTATGTTGCCAATGGCGGTGCAGACGATACATCTGCTTCATTAACTGGATTATCTTCTACATCGCACTATTACGTCAGAGTCTATGCCCACAAGTCCAACGGACAAATCATTGCAAAATCTGACCTTTTAGTTGTCACAACTCCTGGAAAAGTCGAGGATGTTGTTCAAACAGACGCAACCTCAGATAGTGTGACATTAAGCTGGACTGCTGTGGAAGGAGCAGATGGTTATTATGTCTATGCTGGAAATGGTACTGACAGTGAACCAATCGCAACTAGCACAACGAACTCTGCTGTTGTAACTGGCTTATCTGAATCTGATTACACTGGCAGCACAGCTCCTAAATATACAGTTGCAGCATTTTGTAAGGGCGCTGGCGAATTCTCTGCAATCGGCTATAGTGACACATCTGAATATGTCTATATTGCACCTGCAAAAATCAAAGAATTTGCCTTACACAGTTGGTTGTCTAAGAACAATAAGGCGACTGTTAAATGGAAATACTCTGGCTATGCAGACGGATATGAGTTAGAAATTTTAAACACAAAGAATGAAGTTATTAAAACATATAAATATGATACATGGAAAACAGGACAACAGATTCTTAAAATTTCTTCTATTAAAGATACTGGGTTCATCGCTAAAATCCGTGGTTACAAGACCATTAATGGCAAGGAGTATTACGGTGATTCAAGCACCATTACTTGTGTACCGGATGCAAAGATTACTAAATTAAAAGCTCTCAAAAACGGACAGGCTTCCATCAAGTGGAAAAAAGTAAAGGGTGCTTCTAATTATACAATCTACGCAATCATGGATGTAGGCAAAAATAAGGTTGTCAAGAAAAAGGTTGCTAAAATCAGTGGCAAGAAAACATCCTATACCGTTAAGAACTTGAAGAAATACAAGAATTCATACAAATACAACACCTACTTCTATGTACAGGCTAATGGTGTTAAGATTAATGGAAAGAAATACAACTCACAGTATGACTATAAGCAATATAAGACCTTTAAGAAAGTGAAATTGAAAAACTAAGCGAAAAGAAAAAGGAAAAAGATCCGAATGGTTCTTTTTCCTTTTTTATAATCCTTTTTTCTATAATCCAAACAATGTAGCTGGATCCATGCATTCACCATTCGAATTCTGAACCTCAAGATGCAAATGTGGTCCTGTACTCCTTCCAGTACTGCCCAAGGTTCCAATAACACTTCCCTGAGTGATACTGTCACCCTGCTTCACACTACATGCTTCTAAATGCATATAATACCAAGTATATCCTGCTTCATCTTCAATCACAATATAATTACCATTATCCGCATTGAATCCCGCTTCCTTCACCTTACCATTTGAACATGAGATAATATCTGTTCCCATCTCTGCTGCAAAATCCATACCGAGATGCTTTGCCTGTGAATCTAATTCTGCATCTTCATCTGATACATTAATTTGTGAAAATTCCGGCGAATCAAATACAGCTGTAACGTAATAGTCCGTACCTGACTTAAATGGTAAAATATATGAAGCTACCGTTTCATCACTCACAAGTGTATAAGCTGCATTTTCTTCCTGAGTAGCTTCCTTTGCCTGCTCCTCAGCCTCCTGTACTTGTTCAGCAGTTTCGTTCGCCTTCAACACAGTTTCTTGTTCCTGCTGCGCCTGAGAGGTTTCCTCTGCTTCTTTTCTTGCTTGCTCAGCCTCTTTTGCATCCTGTTCTGCCTTCAATGTATCTTCCTTCGCTTGCTCTATCTTTTCCTGCTGTTCATCTGCCTCTTGATTTGCGCTGGCCGCCACATGATCCTTCGCAACCACATCCATTTCCTCACTCTGTGGGTTACTTAAGAAACAAACCGCCACTACTACACAAACCAATAACGCTGCAACTACAATACCTATTTTTGTTTTCTTCATTTCTAATATGTTCTTCACTCGTTTTCCAACTCCTATCTCTCCAAATGCAACCGGACATGCTCGAACAAAATGTCGCTCTGCGCTACACTCTAACAATGTCTGTGAATACACTTTCTTTTTGTCAAATCCCAACTCGTGAATTACCTTTTCGTCACATGCAAGCTCGATATCCTGACAGAGATAGTAATATGCCACCCAAACAATCGGATTGAACCAATGAACAGATGCCAGCATAAAACCAAGTGGCTTAATCAAATGGTCTTTCCTCTTGATATGCGCTCTTTCATGAGCTGTCACACAAGCCAATGCTTCCTCGTCTAAATGATATGGCACATAAATTCTTGGCTTTACAACACCTAAAACAAACGGTGATGTAATCCTTTCACTTTGAAAAATATTATCCTGGTACTTTACCGCATCCAACACAAGTCTGTGCAACTGTAGATAAGAAAAAATACTATATAACACGAAGCCGAAAATTCCTAGCAACCAAATACCAAGGAATAAATTCTCCAGTGGAAATTCATTCCTAGCTGCCGCTATCATTTCTACCGAAGCACGTTGCTGCAAGTATGTATTCACCGATACGTCCACTGCTTCAATTCCGGACGTAAAGGTTGGCGCTGCGCCTTCCACTGCATTTGGCACAAGAATCTCTTTGCTCGGTATAAGACTCCACACACTCTCAAAGGAAATCGGAAACATTAATCTTACTCCGACTAAGCCCCACAGAATACCACGAATCCACTTTGGCGCTTTTGAAAGGAATGGTCTCACAACCAACACCGCAAGAATCAACCAGGATGCTGTTATGCTCATATTAAATAAACGCAAAAACAACTCCATCATTGCCTCATCCCTCCTTATAAGAGTCAATCATTTTCTGAATCTCATCAATCTCCTTGCTACTTAGCTTCTTACTCTTAGAAAAAGCAGCTATAAATGCAGGAAGGGATCCTTCAAAGGTTCTCTCTACCAACTCGTCAATCTCTGCCATCTGAGCCTCCTCTTTGGAAACAAGAGAAGTAACCACTGCATTCTCGCTCTTAACCACGCCTCTCTCAGATAATCTCTTGATTACCGTATACGTGGTAGCTTTCTTCCAGCCTAATTCCTCCTCACAAAGCTTTACCAGCTCTGTACTCTTGACAGGCTCATGCTTCCATAATATAAGACAAAAACGATATTCACTTTCATAAATTTTTGGTGTTTCCATATGAATCCTCCATTAACCAGCTGATAGGTCTACTTCATTCGACCTATGTGTAGTCTAACACGTTAGACCATCCTTGTCAATATATTTTTTTCAAATCGCAAGCGATGTCCAAAAGACAAACTTCTTTTCCGCGAGCTGCGCATCCCTGCGGAGCCTTTTTTGCTTTATAGGTCAATTTCAACGAAATTTCCTATAAAGCGAAAAAACGCATCTCGGAATGCAAGCATTCCGAAATGCGTCTTATTCTTGCCACACAAATATTCATCAACATTTGCTTGGTTTACTGTTTTTATGTTTTATAAGTAGCTCTTTAACTTGTCCACCATGTCAAGCTTCTCCCATGGAAGATCAAGATCTGTACGACCAAAATGACCGTAAGCAGCAGTCTGCTTATAAATTGGACGACGAAGGTCTAACATCTTAATAATTCCAGCTGGACGAAGGTCGAAGTTCTCACGAACGATTTCAACAAGCTTCAACTCATTTAGCTTGCCTGTTCCAAAAGTATCTACACGAACTGAAGTAGGACGAGCCACACCGATTGCATAAGACAACTGGATTTCACACTTGTCAGCTAATCCTGCTGCAACAATATTCTTTGCCACATATCTTGCTGCATAAGCTGCAGAACGGTCTACCTTTGTACAGTCCTTACCAGAAAATGCTCCACCGCCGTGACGAGCATATCCACCATAGGTATCTACGATAATTTTACGTCCTGTAAGACCAGAGTCACCATTTGGTCCACCGATAACAAAACGTCCGGTTGGATTGATAAAGAACTTAGTATCTGCGTCAACCATATCTGCTGGAAGCACTGCATCAAATACATATTTCTTAATATCCTCATGAATTTGCTCCTGTGTAACTTCCGCATCATGCTGTGTAGAAAGTACAACTGCCTCAAGACGAACTGGCTTTCCAGCCTCATCATACTCTACAGAAACCTGAGTCTTTCCATCTGGTCTAAGATAAGGTAATGTTCCATTCTTTCGAACCTCTGTAAGCTTCAATGCAAGCTTATGAGCAAGGCTGATTGGATATGGCATATACTCCTCTGTCTCGTTGGATGCAAATCCGAACATCATACCCTGGTCACCTGCACCAATTGCCTCGATTTCCTCATCACTCATTTGATTTTCCTTTGCCTCAAGTGCTCTATCCACACCCATTGCAATATCTGTTGACTGTTCATCGATTGCTGTGATTACTCCACAGGTGTCACAATCAAAACCATACTTTGCACGGTCATATCCAATTTCACGGATGGTCTCACGTACAATCTTCTGAATATCTACGTATGCCTTTGTAGTAATCTCACCCATGACTAATACAAGACCGGTTGTTACAGATGTCTCACAAGCCACACGGCTGTTTGGATCCTGCGCCATTAATGCGTCTAATACTGCGTCTGAAATCTGATCACAGATTTTATCTGGATGTCCTTCTGTTACAGACTCAGATGTAAATAATAATTTCTCCATTGTTCTTCCTCCTTTTTGTAATACAAAACTCTGTTATAAAATCGATTGCTCCATGCTTTGCACTTCCACAATCGCTCCACATCATTCGCATTCCGACTTGCCAGTCTACATGCTCATGATGCTTAGTCTGTCAAATGAATACGCTTTCTTGTAAGCAAGCTTACAGAAAGTGTATTCGCTTGACAGCCTTTATAACACAAGAAAACTCCAAATCCGCGAGGATTTGAAGTTTGCGTGCTCACTGTTATCAAATCCTCTTATTGATCGGAACAACACGTCCGCTTCAGGTCGGCACCTTCCATTACTGGGGTTGCCGTGGCTTCACAGTCCCTTCTGACTCCACCACTCTGAATAAGAGAAGTTTTTCATTTAATTATTACTTCTATATAATACTCTATACCTCGTTATAGGTCAAGAACAGATTGACTTTGCAATACTATTTTTTTATAATTATTGTAGTTGTTTGAATGTGCAAAACGCAATAAATGCGACCGTTTGTTTAACAAAGCTGCATGGTGTCTTACAATTACATCACTACTTGGGAAGGAGACAAATTTATGAACGTAATCCAGATTATGCTTCACAAGGTAACTCTTGGCATGACCTTGGCAGAAGATGTTTATAAAGGTACTCAGCTTCTCATGCAAAAAGGTACTGTAATTGACAATGAAGCCCTCAACATTCTTCGATATTCTTCTATTGTATCGGTGGCCGTATACGGCATGGACCTCAATCAAAAGAATACCCCTTCCGTTGAGGTTCCTCAACAGACCCATTCTGAAAAGGTGCGCAAAAGTGAATCATTCAAAATTTTCGAGGAACATTTTCAAGAATCCACAGAGAATTTTTCTTATACCCTGACGGATATCGCCACAAAAAATGGTGAAGTAAATATTGACAACTTATTCGAATCTGCAAACGAGATTATGGCAGGTGAAACAAATACATACCACCTAATGGATATTCTAAGCAATATCCGATACTTTGACGACTCCACCTATGCACACTCATTAAATGTTGCCATGTTGGCAAATATTTTTGGAAGATGGTTGCATTTAGGAGAGCGAGATTTAAAAATATTGACGGTAGCTGGAATGCTTCACGACATCGGTAAAGTATTGATGCCACCAGAGATTATTAAGAAACCTGGCGCTCTCACTCCAGAAGAATATCAAATTATTAAGACACATCCTCTTAAGGGATATCAGTTGCTCAAATCTAAAAATGTAGATGAGAACATTGCCCGGGCGGCTCTTATGCACCATGAGAAATGTGACGGAACCGGTTATCCTATTGGTCTAAAACAAAACAAGATTCATGAGATTGCCAAGCTAATTACTATTGTTGACATATATGAGGCTATGACCGCAAACCGTTGCTATCGTGCGGCTCTCTGCCCCTTTGATGTAATTAAAATGTTTGAGGATGAGGGGTACACCAAATACGATCCAAAGTATCTGGTACCATTTTTACACGGAATATCCGATACCTATCTGCATAACACGGTGCTTTTAAATGATGGTCGCAAAGGCGAGATTATTATGACCAACAAGAATCAGGTTTCCCGTCCAAGCATTATGTCTGGTACTTCCTATATTGATTTGACCTATCATCCAGAATTAAAAATTGTAGCAATTTTATAGCACATGTTTCGTTGCAGCATGATCCTTAGTATTCACTTACAAGCTAGCAACCAACACATATATAATAGAACGATCAAAAGCGATACTTCTCTTATACTGAGAAATATCGCTTTTTGTTTATCACTCTTTTAAAATAATCAACTTATCCCCTGGTTGAATTTTGTCATTTTCTAGCCCATTAATCTGTCGAATCCGGCTGACGGTAGTGTAATACTTCTTCGCCACGCTCCACAAAGTATCCTCCGGTTTAACAATATATCCAATCATTCCCGGTAAGGCTTTCTTTTTCTCCATATCAACTGGCGAAACCTCTACATTTAAAATTGCCTTTTTCGTTTCATTGCTAAAGGCTAATACCTCTAAAGAGATTTCTGCACGAATTTCAATTTGGGTCTCACTTTGTTGTTTTGCCACAATCTGGTCGAAGAATGGAACAATGGAATAGGTTATATTTTCTTGCATACCATCCACTTCAATTTCGTGAGAAAATGGTATGTCAAAGGTTGCCGATGCCAACGACCCATTATCCTGCTTGCTGAGATACGTTACCTGTGTTCCAATCACACCCTCTACCAAAATGCCTTTTGCAGTTCGCTCCGTATCATCAATAGAAACAGAACCCTCCACATTACAAATCTGCAACACATTTTGCTGCTTTGGCATATCTACTGTCTCGGTAATCTTCGCCTTTGCACAATTACGTACCAGTAAATGCTGGATATTAAATTCACGCCACTGTGGTTTTATATCCACCTCCGGAGAATAGGCATCCTGTACTAACTGTATTGTCTCATCACCATACAGCTTCACCTCCATTGTGAAATCCGCCACAATATCCAATAAGCGGTCCTCACCACTCTCATCTGGAATCACAGTAATATGATACTGATCTAAGCCCAAAAAGCTTCCAGAAATCATATCCTCTATGCACATATCATCCTCTACCCGCTGTTCAAATGGTATCTCCATATTAATATATTGAATCGGCATATTCTCCTCTTCCGCGGTATAAATGAGAAATACAGCCAAATTACCAGTTACCATCAAATATCCGTCCGCAGGCTTAATCTGAATTCGGGAAACAGATACGCTCTTCCAAATCACCTGATAGATATTGGGCTTGTTACTTGGAATCTCCACCTGTTCACGAATCTGAAGCATTTCCTTTTTCTGTGTCTGTAAACACATCATGGATACTGTTCCACCCAAAACTTCTGTATCAGATGCGTTTTCGATACTGGTTACAGCATCGAAGGTCTCATTTTCTTTCACCTGATAATCCAAACCCACTAAGGACTTTAAGCTAATCTTTCTAGAATGTAGCATCGTCACCGTCAAGTCATTAAGGCTGGCATGTACCTCTATGTAATCTCCCTCCTGGGTTCCATCGGCATTAATATATTCCACAAAAGGAACCTTTCCCATAAGACTATCGAAGACACTGCTCTCTTTATCTCCACAATACAAAATCTGGTAATGCAAGCTTCCCTTAACCTGAAAACGGTCAGTCATCGCTTCTACATCCTCTACTACAACATTTCCCTTCACTAAAATCAGTCGCTCCATATCCATCAGACTATCCGGAACATTTATCGTATCATCAATGGTAAATTGCATTGTGTTTTTTACCTTCCATGCACAATTTCGAATTTCATGTTTTATAAATTCCATATGACCTCCTACATTAAATGATATTTATGTGATAACATCGCTACAGCATCCAATTATCACAGGCTTTCTCTATCCACCATTATATGCTGGGATATGCGCATTTATTCTCGATTATTGGGAATTCATCCAAATGGCATTATTCAAAAATCACCTGTACATCATACCGAGGACATTTTACCGCAATCCACGGATAAGCAAGTTTTCCCTCCTCCAAGGTCTTCCCTTCAATGGCATTTAATTCCGTCTCCACAAAAATTGCATTTTCAGTCAGATACAATTCCTCCAGCTGAATGCTTAAATCTACTCTGTCCTGCGCTCCGTACCCCTCTACAATATAGAGATAATCCTTCGTACGATATGTTAGCTTAAATGGTTCCTGACGCCGCTCCTGAATCAGCTGCACCAGTTCATCGGGCAGCTTACTTTCATCACATACGGTATAATCCAAATCCTTTATTTTTTTATCCCCAGTCTCCTCAATCTTGCACGCAGAAAGAGAAGATATTAAAAATCCTACAATCATTATGAATATGAACAAATGCTTTTTTCTATATATGCACTGTCTTCCTCTATGTAGCAATTGCTGTTTTTGTTCCTGTTCCGTTATCATGTTAGCCTCTACTAATCCAAGCAATTATTCTGTATTATACTATTAATGAA
>JAGAQX010000209.1 GCA_017622535.1 Lachnospiraceae bacterium
ACGCTCTTTTTTCTTCTTCTCAGCTTCCTTTGCAGCCTTCTTGTCTTCCTTCGACATTTCCTCTGCTGCAATCTCCTTTTGAAGTTCTCTTTGTTTTGCACGCATCTTCGCACCAAAGCTCTTCTTTGCTGGCTCTTCTGCCGCTTTGTTCTTCTTCTTTCCACGGATACTCTTAATCTCAACGATATAGATACCGCTTACCATAGCCTTAACCTCACACTTGGTTGGAAGCTCATCAAAGATACCATCGTCACAAATTAAGTTTACTGTCTGTGGACCAACCTTTGCCTTAACGATCGGAAGCTTTGCATTGCGGTAGCGCTTTGGTGTCTGCTCCATTACTACCTTTGGAAGACCCGCTTCCTTCATTTTCATCATCTTCTTATCAATAATTAACATAGATGTCATCTGGGCAGCCTCTTTCATCTGCTCTCTCTGTGCCATCTGCTTCTTCTGCATTTTCTTGCCAAAGAAATATAACGCAACAAATGCAGCCACTAATACAACAAGTATTACCAATGAAATAATTACTGGTGTTGACATATCCTTCCTCCTATTCCTTCTCTAGTGATTACTCACCATTTCTTCTTTGTTTCTTATTATTGATTCTTAATACTGTTCCGCACGATATGTTTTCTCTATCATATTCTGTACATATGCGCCAGCTTTTTTCTTTTGTTCCTTCGGTAAATCCTTAATATTAAATGGTTCTCCAAAAACTATCTTTACCTTACCCTTACGGATATCAAAACCTGGTCGAACCTCTAACAGCTTGTCCGTATCAATGATGGTTACAGGAACTACTGGACAATCGGCTTTCTCTGCCATTTTCAGACTTCCCTCTTTAAATGGTAAGAGGGTATCAGTCCCATTTCGGGTTCCCTCTGGAAAGATAACCATGGATTGTCCACTTTTAATCAATTCCGTGCCATCCTTAATCATCTGCATTCCGGAACGCAAATCATTGCGGTCTAAGAACAGACAAGCAATGTCCTTCATCCACCATGCAAGTAGTGGAAATTTCTGTATCTCCGTTTTGGCAACAAAACCTGGTCGTTTTCCAGACGTTGTATGTAACACCAAAATGTCAAAATAACTTCGGTGGTTGGAAACAAACAAAACCGGTTCCTTTGGGATATTCTCCTTCCCTTTCACCTCAATCTTAGCACCAGACTGAAAAAGTTCCCAACGAAAACTCCAATATACTAAAAAATTACCTATCTTATATCGAAGCCTTGGACTTGCTTTGCCAATCAAAACCAAAATACCATGAACAGGTATCATAATAATCAAATACGCAAATAGATAAAATAACACTAAAAAACTTCTCATTTCTTCGCCTTCTTCCACTTTCCAAAATTCTCATAAACTTAAGTTTGAAAGTATTATTCTCTTTTGTTATGTATGAACATTATATATTTTTCATGCTCATTCATATCATTCACTATTCGAAACTTCTACTCTGCATGAAACAGTAGAATTATCTACCATATAGTTTTGCAGTCTCGTATAGTCTTTCTTCTAAGTGCTTAGTAAGATCTTCCTGACGGAATCTCCAAGCCCAGTTTCCTTCACCCACACCTGGTGTATTCATTCTTGCCCAGGAATCCAGACAAAGTACATCTTGCATTGGTACAATCGCCATATTCGCTACAGATGAGAAGCATGCACGAATCAAAGTCCAGCACACATCTCCACCGTCTGTGTTGTAATATCTTCTAAGCTTATCTCTAGACTGCTCATAACACTTCTGATACCAACCAAGGGTTGTATCATTATCATGAGTACCTGTATAACATACACAATTACGAATAAAGTTGTGAGGAAGGAAGCTGTTCTCATCTGGATTCTCAAATCCAAACTGCAAAATCTTCATTCCTGGCAATCCGAATTTATCACGAAGGTCAATAACGGACTGATCAATCTCACCCAAGTCTTCCGCAATAATTGGCATATTGTAACCAAGTGTCGCCTCAAGCTGTGTAAAGAAATTCACACCTGGAGCCTGCATCCATTTACCATTAATAGCTGTCTCCTCACCAAATGGTACTGCCCAATATTTATCAAAACCTCTAAAGTGGTCAATTCTTACAAAGTCAGCAATCTTTAACTGATGACGAATGCGGTTAAACCACCATTCATAACCTGTCTTTGTATGCTCTGCCCATTTATACAATGGGTTACCCCAAAGCTGTCCAGTTGCAGAGAAATAATCTGGTGGTACACCTGCTACGGTCTTAGGATATCCCTTCGTATCTAAGTCAAATAGCTTCTTATTACACCATACATCTACGCTATCCCAAGCCACAAAGATTGGAATGTCACCCACAATCTTAATATTCTTCGCATTGGCATATTCCTTAAGAGCAAACCATTGCTTATGGAACAAGAACTGAATAAAACGGTAATAACCAACTTCCTTCGATAGCTTGTTCATCCATTCCATCTTCTGCTTCGCAGTCGGCTTCTTTAACGAATCCTCCCACATATACCATGGTGCGCCTTGGAAATAATCCTTACCTGCCATGAACAATGCATAATCATCCAACCAGTCAGATGTGTTCACAAATTCAGTATAATCTAGCATAAATGCTTCATCTGTAGAATATGCATCTTCTACATTATTATCCATAAAACGCTCATACGCCTTCTTTAAAAGCCCTGTTTTGAATTTAATTGCAACACCATAATCAATCTTACATGGATCCCACTGTGGCATATCATAAAAATCTTCATCCCATAAAAGCTTTGCTTCTCTTAAATCATCAATACTGATAATGTACGGCTGTCCTGCAAAGGATGAAAATGGCTGATATGGTGAATCACCAAAACCAGTATGGCCAAGTGGCAATACCTGCCAGAGATTCAAGCCTGATCTCTCCAAAAAATCTACAAATGCATAAGCTCCCGGTCCCAAATCACCAATTCCGTACTTGCCCGGAAATGAGGTTGGATGCACAAGAATACCTGCGTACTTCTCATGATTCAATCCCAAAGCTGAATTATCTGTCATTCTCCTACCCTCCGTATGTTCTATCTCATTATGAATTATTATAATTATTAATTGTACGTAATAGGATCTCTACATTCAAACAAACAAATGAGCTCATTTGAGCTTCCATTACCCACAAAGTAATATTATACTTGGAAAACAAAGAAAACACAAGAGAAAACCCATTCATATACTTACAAAATTATAATTCAAAAGGCTACCCTTTCAAATAATTTTGAAAGAGTAGCCTTTAAAAATTCCAAGCTGCTAAAATCAGTTAATAGTCTTACTAATTTTATATCCTTCTACCTCATTACCCTCTTCGTCACTTGCACTATATACATCAACATTCATCTTGTAATTTCCAGATTTTAAAACCTTCACTTTCATAGTTTCTATCAGCTTAGGACTTTTGCAAGATACATTCTTATAATATATTCCATCTGTTTTTGTCTCATCACAATGGATCAAATGACTGATATCACATTCTTTTCCATCTATAATACTATCTGGATAATATTCATTGCAAATCCATGTAGGATAACGGCTTGAAGCTTCTTCATTTGTTATCTTTAATGCTTTTTTATTGTAAATGTATCTTATACTCAAAGCAGCAATCGGTTTGTCACTTTTTATTTTGTACTTCAATGTAACCGTTTTTCCCACCTTAACTCGTTTTCCATTCACCGTCGCATAATTCTTAGGAAGTTTCTTTACTGTGATCTTACAAGTGTATGTTTTCCCTTTCTGGTTTACAGTAATCTTACAGTTTCCTACTTTCTTTGCCGTAACAAGTCCATTTTTACTTACCGTTGCTATTTTGGATTTATTACTCTTCCATTTAATACTTCCAGAACCACCAGTCAATTTCAATTGCAAAGTCTCTCCCACATACAATGTTGCTTTTTTCTTAGAAATCTTGGTTGCTGCTTGTGTTGTAACAGAACACATAAACACCATAACAACTAATGCCACAAACATTATAAAACTCTTGCAAAACCTTCTACCTCTCATAATAACACCCTCCTTAATTAACATATTGTAACCACCTGTGTTGATACCACTACCATACACGGTAAGCTTACATTCTTATGCTATCACATTTCGATTCACACCGTCAAGAAACGCCTGAATATTAAGTTCCACCTCGTCAATTACACGCTGTCTTGCTTCTACCGTTCCCCATCCAATGTGTGGTGTAAGAATTAGTCGGCTATCATCCTCAAATGTCTGTAACGGATTATCTGCTGCCATTGGCTCTACCTCAAACACATCTAATCCCGCTGCCATAATCTCGTTGTTGTTAAGTGCCTCCACTAAAGCCTTTGCATGCACAATTGGGCCTCTTGCTACATTTACTAATACAGCAGCACTCTTCATCTTATGAAATGCTTCTGCATCAAACAATCCATTGGTCTTGTCTGTTAACGGACAGTGCACTGTGATAATGTCGGAGTTTTTCAACAGTGTATCAAAATCCACTGCCTCATAATCCACATCATAGGTATTCCCTGAAGCAGAATAGTAGATAACCTTTGCACCAAAGGCCTCCGCAAGCTTTGCTGTAGCTCTTCCAATGGCACCAAGTCCCACAATTCCCCATGTCTTTCCTGCTATCTCGTGGAAGTAATTCTCCACATGACAAAAGGTTGAACTTGCCGCATATTTTCCACTCTTCACAAAATCATTGTAATAACTAAGCTTCTCATATACTGATAAAACTAGGGCTATGGTATGCTGTGCCACACTGTCTGTAGAATATCCTGCCACATTTGCCACACGGATTCCAGCATTCTTGCAGTACTCCACATCGATATTATTGTATCCTGTTGCTGCTTCTGCAATCATTTTCACCTTAGAACCGGCAAGAACAGACTCATTAATTAACAACTTGTTCGATACAATAATATCCGCATCCTGAATGGTCTCCTTCACTTTGTCCTGTGGAAGATTTCCATAGATCTCTAACTCTCCAAACTTGCTATATCCCTCGTAGGACATATCCTTTCCTACTGCATCTGCTTCTAGTACTACTATTTTCATGTGTTTGAACCTCTCTTCTATTGATATGCTTCTTCGACTCTATCTGTATATTTTCCTTTTTATCCTCAAAGACTCACATCGAATTATACCACATTGTATATTATTACAACAGCCAAAATCACATATCGTTTCCAACCAATAGGCGTTTTCGTCAAAACGTAACTTGAATGGAGAGCAAAGCAAGATATGTTTTGGAAGGACTCTCAAGAACGTCGGCACTTAATGAATAAAGCGAATGAAAAAATAGGAGTGAAACGCCTTGCGTTTCGACTCCTATTTAGAATTTGATTTATGAATTTAGTGTC
>JAGAQX010000210.1 GCA_017622535.1 Lachnospiraceae bacterium
AATATTCCAGCAGAGAAGGCTAGAGGAACAATAGGTATTCCAATGGGACTTAATATGTATGAGTTATTGCCATTCTGGTATACAATATTTACTCGATTGGGATTCAATGTGGTTACTTCGCCAGATTCATCAAGAAGCTTGTACTTAAGTGGTCAGCATACCATTCCGTCTGATACGGTTTGCTTTCCAGCAAAGCTGTTGCATGGTCATATTGAGGCATTGTTAAAGGAAAATGTAGACGCGATTTTCTATCCATGTCTAAGCTATAATTTTAATGAAGGCCTGGGTGATAACCATTATAATTGTCCGGTTGTAGCCTACTATCCAGAGGTTTTGGAAGCAAATGTGAAGGCTTTGCGTGATGTGAAGTTTATTTATGATTATCTAGGTATTCATAGACGTAAAGATTTTACAAAGAAGTTCCATGCAGTGTTAGAGAAGAATTTTGGTGAAGTAAAGCTTTCGGATGTGACATCGGCTGTAAATGTAGCTTATGATGAATATGATAAGCATATGCAGCAGGTTCGTCTTGAAGGAAGAAAGTATTTGCGTATTGCAAAACAAGAGAATAAGCCAATTATCGTTCTTGCTGGAAGACCATATCATTTGGACTTAGAGACCAATCATGGTATTAATAAACTAATCTGTGATTTGGGTGCAGTGGTAGTAACTGAGGATTCTGTGTCAGATATGGCTAAGCATGTAGATACGAAAGTATTGAACCAATGGATGTATCATTCAAGAATGTATGCAGCGGCACAGTATGTTGCAGATGAACAGGATCCAAATCTTAATTTGGTGCAGTTAGTGTCATTTGGTTGTGGTGTTGATGCTGTTACAACTGATGAGGTTCGTCGGATTCTTGAGGAAAAAGGTAAGATATATACGCAGATTAAAATAGATGAGATTACAAATCTCGGTGCAGTAAAGATTCGTCTTCGTAGCTTGTTTGCAGCGACGAAACAGAAAGGAGCACAGTAGAATGAGCGAGACAAATGGACAGGATTTGACAATGAGTGCAACTGTAAATGGTGAACGTATTGAGTTCACAAAGGAAATGAGAAAAGACTATACGATTCTGATTCCCGATATGTTACCAGTGCATTTTAAGCTAATTCGTAATGTTTTGACACAGCATGGATATCGAGTTGGATTGTTGAAAAACACAGGACGTAAGGTTGTAGATACAGGACTTAAGTATGTTCATAATGACACATGCTATCCAGCATTATTAGTAATTGGTCAGATGATTAGTGCGTTACAGAGTGGCAAATATGATGTCAATAAGGTTGCGCTAATGATTACTCAGACTGGTGGGGGATGCCGTGCATCGAATTATATTCATTTGCTGCGAAAAGCTTTGCAGAAGGCAGGCTTAGGGCATGTGCCAGTTATTTCGTTGAATATCTCTGGACTAGAGAGCAATAGCGGTTTTTCACTTACCTTGGAGATGCTATATCAAGCCTTGATTGGTTTGGCATATGGTGATTTGTTTATGCTTTTGAAAAATCAAGTTCGTTCCTATGAAGTGAATAAAGGTGATGCGGATGAATTGATTGGAAAATGGGTCAAGGAACTCTCCAAGCAATTCAGACAGCGCAAAGGTTATACCTTTAAAGGGATGGAAAATAATATGAAAGCGATTGTAGAGGATTTTGCAAAGATTCCATTAAACAAGACAGAGAAAACAAAGGTTGGCATTGTTGGTGAAATTTATGTAAAATATTCGTCTATGGCAAATAATGATTTGGAAGAGTTTTTGGTTAGTCAGGACTGCGAAGTAATGGTTCCGGGTGTTATGGGATTTATGATGTTCAAGGTTGATAATCGTATTGAAGATATTAATCTGTATGGTGGTAATCTTGCTAAGAAAAAGGTTGTTCAAATTCTTATGAAGTATTGTGAGAAATTGGAGAGTATATTATATGATTGTGTTTCGAAGTACAGCGATTTTACACCACCGGCGAAGTATGCACACATCAAGGAATTAATTACTGGTGTAGTTGGACTTGGTAATAAAATGGGTGAGGGATGGTTGCTTACTGCAGAGATGTTAGAACTTGCAGAATCTGGATATGGTAATATCATCTGTGCACAGCCATTTGGTTGTTTGCCGAACCATATTGTAGGAAAGGGTATGATTCGTAAAATTAAAGAAATCTATCCACAAGCCAATATCGTACCGATTGATTATGACCCAGGTGCCACAAAGGTTAATCAGGAGAATCGTATTAAATTAATGTTAGCTGTGGCAAGAGAAGAATAATAACCACATTATATTGTGGATAGAAGGAGGAATATTGTGCTAAATGCACAAAATATTCTTCCTTTTTTTGTGCGTTTGATTGAAATGATAGTGATAGCTTGTTTGGCGTTAATATGATATAATCTTGTAATATAGGGGATTTATATGTTTAATATGACGAATCGGAGGAGAGTGTTATGGAGAATACAGTAAGATTACGCAGAAAGAATGAAACAATAGTGAAGATCATGATTATACTTTCTGTATTAAGGTTAATATTATCAATTATTGATAAGGGAGCTGTTGCAAGTGGTGGCT
>JAGAQX010000211.1 GCA_017622535.1 Lachnospiraceae bacterium
CAATAAATCTTTCATAATGTCCCAAGTCCAAATCCGTTTCCGCACCATCCTCCGTAACATACACTTCTCCGTGCTGATAAGGACTCATAGTGCCGGGGTCCACATTAATATATGGATCCAACTTCTGCGCTGCAACCTTTAGCCCTCTTGCCTTTAACAGTCGCCCCAGGGATGCTGCTGTTATTCCTTTTCCCAGACCGGATACTACACCTCCGGTCACAAAAATATACTTTGTCATTTCAATATCCTTCCTTACTCAAATTCCACAGTTGAAGGCGGCTTACTTGTGATGTCATATAGAACACGATTGACATGTGGAACTTCGTTTACAATACGACTGGATACCTTATCAAGCACTTCATACGGAATCCTTGACCAGTCTGCTGTCATAAAGTCCTCGGTTGTTACGCTTCTAAGTGCAATGGCCCAGTCGTAGGTACGCCCATCTCCCATGACACCAACCGATTTCATGTTGGTAAGCACCGCAAAGTATTGATTCATCTGTATATCTAGCTTTGCCTTCGCCACTTCATCCCTGAAGATAAAATCTGCTTCCCTAAGAATTCCCAATTTGTCTTCTGTAATTTCTCCTATGACACGGATTGCCAGTCCCGGTCCCGGAAATGGCTGTCGCATAACCATATATTCCGGTAGACCTAACTGTCTTCCCAGTTCTCTTACCTCGTCCTTAAACAACAGTCGCAATGGCTCGATAATTTCTTTAAAATCTACAAAATCCGGTAAGCCACCTACATTGTGATGACTTTTGATTGTCTCTGCATTTTCTTTTCCAGACTCAATTACATCCGGATAAATGGTTCCTTGCGCAAGAAAATCCGTCCTGCCGATTTTCTTTCCTTCCTCTTCGAACACACGAATGAATTCCTCGCCGATAATCTTTCGCTTTTGTTCAGGTTCTGTGACACCTGCCAATTTTCCAAGAAAGCGTTCACCTGCATTCACACGAATCAGATTAAGACTCCATTTTTTGAATGCTTCCTCTACTTCATCACCTTCATCCTTGCGAAGCAGTCCATGATCCACAAAGACGCAAGTAAGCTGAGAGCCTATTGCTTCCGCAAACAATGCGGCACATACAGAAGAGTCCACACCACCAGACAGAGCCAACAACACCTGACCGGAACCAACCTTGCTACGGATTTCCTCAATACAACGATGCATGTAATCTTCCATTGTCCAATCACCCACTGCACCACAAATCCGATATAAGAAGTTATGAATCATCACTGTTCCATTTTCTGTATGATTTACTTCAGGATGAAACTGCACTCCATAGAATTTTCTTTCTTCATCGCAAATCGCTACATTGGGACATTTTTCACTATGAGCAACAAGCTTGAAGCCCTCGGGCACCTTTTTCATATAATCGCCATGACTCATCCATGAAATTCCTTCTTCTGACAATCCGTCAAACAAAAGACAGGAATTCTTATAAAAAGTAAGCGTTTTTCCATACTCTCTGGCATTTCCATCCTCTGCTGTCGTAACTACACCGCCCAAATGATGTGCCAGCAACTGACAGCCATAACAAATACCCAAAATCGGTATACCTAATTCAAATATCCCCTCTGCTGGATGATAAGAATCCTCCTTATACACACTATCAGGTCCGCCTGTAAAAATGATACCGATAGGATTAAATTCCTGAATTTCCGCAAGCGTCATAGTATAAGACCTGACCTCACAATACACTTTGCATTCTCTTACTCTACGTGCAATCAGCTGGTCATACTGTCCGCCAAAATTTAAAATTAGTATCTTTTGATTTTGCATTATTTTACCTTTCTTAAAACATAGTGATATATGCATCACGCTCAGCACCAACTGACACATACTTTATTGGACATTCAATCATTTTTTCAATGTATCTTATATATTCCAATGCTTCCTTTGGAAGGTCATCTACTGTCCTACAGTTGCTAATGTCGCATTTGAAACCCGGCAGATATTCATAAATCGGCTTCGCTGCATTTAACTCTTCTATACCGGATGGGAAAGTATCTACTCTATGACCATCAATTTCATAAGCTACACATACCGGAATCTTCTCCATATAAGAAAGTACATCTAATTTAGTAAGTGCTACATAAGTACAGCCCTGCATTTTTGTACCATATCTGGAAGCAACAACATCAAAACCACCTACTCTTCTAGGTCGTCCCGTCGCCGCACCATACTCCCCGCCTGCGCTTCGAAGCTCTTCCGCTTCCTCACCAAACATTTCACAGGTAAACGGTCCTTCACCAACACAGCTTGAATATGCCTTCATAATACCGATACTTTCATCCAGCTTCGCATAAGGTATTCCGGCGCCAATTGGTGCATAGGACGCAAGCGTTGTGGATGCTGACGTATACGGATAAATTCCAAAGTCAATATCTCTGAGGGCACCAAGCTGTGCCTCAAACATAATTGACTTTCCTTCTGCAATGGCATTTCTCAAATACTCAGTAGTATCACAGATGAACGGAATAAAGAACTCTCCATAGGTCTGTAGCCATGTAAGCATTTCCTCTGCTTCTATAGGCTCATGTCCATAACCTTTTTCCACAGTCAGGTTTTTCCATTCAACAAGATCCTCTAATCGCTCCTCCAGGCATTCCATGTGCAACAAATCTCCCATACGCAATGCCTTCTTCATATATTTGTCTGCATATACCGGAGAGATACCTCTGCGTGTAGAACCGAATTTCTTATCAAGCAGTCTGTCTTCTTCCAGACAATCCATTAGCTTATGATAAGGCATACAAATGGTAGCCCTATCACTAATCTTCAAATGCTTGGGTGTTACTGCAACACCTTTTTCAGACAGCTTTCTTACTTCTCCATATAAATGTTCCAAATCAATTACAATGCCCGGTCCCAAAATATTAACTGTATTTTCTCTGCATATTC
>JAGAQX010000212.1 GCA_017622535.1 Lachnospiraceae bacterium
CCGGAAATTGTATAGGTTCCCTGTGCACTCCTTCACCCTTTGTTCTGGAATACCGTACATTACATAATCATTTTGCAGTTCCTCTAAGGTGATAAATTCCGCTCTACCTCTTGCCAATTCATAAAACATAGCTGTGTCCTCATTCTCTATATACTAGTAAACCTCTGATATTGGTAGTATGTGTAGAGTTTAGCAGGATATACCATTCACAATACAAAAGAGCCACAGACAATCATCCGTGGCTCTTACATCTCTTATACAATATACAATTATGACACAAATTACTCTTCAAACAAACTATTAAAGAACTCTGTAATCGCATCAATAATCTTCTGGAAGAAATTCTTTGCTTCTTCCTTGTCAACACCCATTTCCTCAAGCTTATCGAATAATTCGCCAGCCTGCTCCTTCATGCTCTCGATATCCAAATCCAACTCGCTAATCTTCTTCATTAAGGAAATGATTGTATTAATCTCATCCTCTGAAAGAGTGATTCCCAACTGCTTAGAGCCCTCATCAATCACCTTACGGATAGACTCCTCATCATCCAAACCAGACTCTACAACCTCAGCCTTAACATAAGCAATCAACTCTTCGATCTTATCTGAGTCCTCACTCTCTGCCATCTGGCTGGTAACAACAAGCTCATTTACTGCAGTATCCATGCTCTCTGCGGAGATTTCCTCACCCGTCAACTCAGAATAAGCCTTCATAGCGCCAACCAAAGCAGCTGTACCGGTAATCTCAAATGGTCCCGCTACGATTACGTCCGCATTCTCAATACCTGCTGTAATCAATGCGTTAGTGTACATACCTGGTGTACAATAAGAAATATTGTTTGTCTCAACATCAATTCCATCTCCGTCTTCGCCAATCACAACAATAACAGAAGAAAGTGCGCGACTACCAATTACGCTGGCATCCAAATAATCTCCAAGATACTCATGCTCTTCATCATTGGTAATCTCACCAACGGTGTAGTCCTCCAAATCATCCTCTGTGATTCCCATCAAATCCATAACTGTTGCTTTCTCAGAATCATTCAGATCTGCACCAAAGGATACATACACATCACTTGGCTCTGCATCTGTCACTGCGTCTGCCTTTGCAGTGATTCCTGTTACTGGTAATGTCAATACCATTGCAGCCACAAGGGCTACTGCTGTCATCTTCTTATATAACTTTCTCATACTTTTCCTCCTTGTTCTCATGCAAGTAATCTATATTACTTAACACATTTACCTTCTACGAGTTCCCGTAAGAATTCTCTTATTCTCCATCCCATACGAAACGATTCATGCTCCCTTCCACAAATCCTTTCGCTTATGTATGTCAAACAATGATACATTCATCATCGTTTAACTTCTTGCTATCATACCATTGAGTTTCTCGGTAGTCAAATTAAATAAGTGTTAATATTTTCTTGCGAAAAATGAGCCAGTTCTTAAGAATTGACTCATTTTGTAATAATGTCTTTACGTATATGGAAAATATTCTCTTTAGTCATTACGTCTGCCAGTTCCCAGAAATCGGGTCACATAATAAAGAATCTGCATAACTGTTGTCACCAACGCTGCCACATAAGTCATAGCAGCTGCACTTAACACTTTCTTAGCACCTTTGTAATCTTCATTTACAAACATACCACTGTCACGAATTACATTTAATGCGCGTCTGGATGCATTGAATTCCACCGGCAAGGTTACAAGCTGGAACAACGCCACAAGGGAAAATAAGGCAATTCCCCAGAAAATCAGCTTTGTTCCAAAATCTCCCGCAAACAAACAACCCACTAATATCATACCAGGTCCGAATGCCGAACCAAAGTTACAAACTGGAATAATCGCACTTCGCAGCTTCATAGGGACATACCCTCTTGCATGCTGAACCGCATGTCCCGCTTCGTGAGCCGCCACACCAATGGCACCGATAGAGGTAGACTTATAAACCGAGGTAGATAGGCGTATCACCTCTGCTCTCGGGTCGTAGTGGTCAGTCAAATCACCTGCCACCTGCTCTACTCTCACATGAGTTAGCCCATTGTTATCCAATATCATTCTAGCAATCTGGGCTCCCGTCATATTTCTGGAATTGCCCACCTTGTTATATTTGTTAAAGGTACTCTTTACCTTGAACTGTGCCCACAGACCTAAGCATAATGCTGGCAACATATAAACCAGATAAGAAAGATAGCCGTAGCCATATCCGTATCTATATCCATAGCCACCATAGAATGCTCCCATCACCATATCTGCCAGGGAATCTCCGATTATATTCGTATATTGCATAATGAAATCTAGCATACATCTCGCCTCCTGTATGAATATTACCGTAATACTCTTGTCTACAATATTTCAATGTCGCTTCAATATCGTTTCGATATTACTCTTGCATTATTCCAATATTGTCATACTATAGATTACCCCACTTTAATACAAATATGTGTTCATTTTGTGATTTAAGAACGTATGCGACTGACGCAATCCTTCCAGCCCTCATACAGCTTCCCACGTTTTTCCTCATTAAGCTGTGGTGTAAACTCCTTGTCCTTCATCCAATTGCGTTGCACCTCATCTATATCCTTATAAAATCCCACAGCAAGACCTGCCAAATACGCCGCGCCCAGGGCTGTTGTCTCTGCCACCTTTGGACGGATAATTTCCCCATTTAAAATGTCAGACTGGAATTGCAACAAAAAGTCATTGGCACTTGCACCACCATCCACGCGAAGGGAAGATACCGGAATTCCCGAATCCTCCTCCATGGCACGAATCACATCTAACGACTGATACGCCAAGGATTCCAACGTAGCCCGCACAAAATGCGCCCGATTGCTACCACGAGACAATCCAAACACCGCACCTCTGGCATAGGCATCCCAATATGGTGCACCAAGTCCGGTAAATGCCGGCACGACATACACTCCATTGCTATCCTCTACAGATTTCGCAAGCACTTCGGTCTCACTGGCAGAATCGATTAACTTCAATTCATCCCTTAACCATTTAATCGCTGCACCTGCTACAAACACACTACCCTCTAACGCATACTGAACCTTTCCATCACGTCCGATTGCAATGGTGGTTAACAGTCCGTGCTTTGAGTCTACTGCCTGTTCACCGGTATTCATCAACAAGAAACAGCCCGTTCCATAGGTATTCTTGCTTTCACCCGCCTGAAAACAGCACTGTCCAAATAGCGCCGCCTGCTGGTCACCAGCCACACCTGCAATAACAACCTCTTCTCCTAGTATATTCCGGTGGGTTTTGCCATATACCTCTGAGGAAGACTTTACCTCTGGTAGCATACTTTTCGGTATGTCAAATTTGGCAAGTAATTCTTCATCCCAACACAAGTCATGGATATTATAGAGCATCGTTCGAGATGCATTGGTTACATCTGTCGCAAACACTGCCCCCTTTGTCAGCTTATAAATCAACCAGGTATCCACCGTGCCGAACATTAGCTGTCCAGCATTTGCCTTGTCTCTTGCTTCCTCTACATTGTCAAGTATCCATTTTAGCTTAGTTGCAGAAAAATATGGGTCCACAATGAGACCGGTCTTTTCCTTGATAACCTTATCGTACCCCTCCTGCTTGAGCTGTTCCACATAATCAGCGGTTCTTCTACACTGCCACACAATCGCAGGACAAATTGGTTCTCCAGTATCCTTATCCCAAACAATTGTCGTTTCACGCTGGTTGGTAATTCCAATCGCCGCAATCTCATTTGCTTCAATGGAACACTGTGCCATGGCCTCTGTCATCACACTTACCTGCGATGCCCATATTTCATTTGCATCATGTTCTACCCAACCGGACTGCGGAAAATACTGCGTAAATTCCTTCTGCGCCATGGAAATGATATTCCCACTCTTGTCAAAAATAATACAACGAGAACTTGTTGTTCCCTGGTCCAACGCCATTAAATACATACCTTCACCCATCCTTTGTAATTGTCATTCTTTATCTCAAATCTTATATATTGTTACTTACTACATATATACACTAATATCTTCATACCACCTTGCATACTTATCTATAGATAGCTTTGGTCTATATGCACCACTGCATAGTAATTCCCCTCTAGACCTTCCACTAATTCCTCAATACTCTTCTTCACATCCTTGACAGGAAGCTTTGTTCCAAATGGTACTACTGCATCAAAAATCAAGTTCGTATGCGTATCCCCTGTCACCATACGGAAATCATGAATGGTTATCTTCTCGTCAATCTTCTTGATTTCCTGGGCAATCAATGCTTTCATCTGCGCAATCTCTTCGTTATCCGTCTCAATCGGATCCATATGTATAACCGACTCACATTTCAAGGTTTCATTGAGTTCCCGCTCCACGTTGTCAATCAAATCGTGTATCTCAAAAATATTGCGGTCCCCCGGTACCTCTGCATGCAAGGAAATCATTCTTCTTCCCGGACCATAATCGTGCACCACCACATCATGAATTCCAACAATCATGTCATGAGCCATTACAAGGTCTTCGATTTGGTCTACAAATTCCTGGTCTGGTGGCAAACCTAACAACGGGTCCAACGTCTCCTTTGCCGCTGTAACTCCTGCATAGAAAATAAACAAGGATACCAGCACACCACAGATACCATCGATGTTAATCTCTGCATACTTCATCACCAACATAGCAATCAATACAAAAGATGTCGCCACTGAATCTGAAAGAGAATCCTTAGAGGTGGCAGACATGGCTGCTGAGTGAATCTTCTTACCCACATTTCGGTTGTATATGGCCATATAGATTTTTACCAAGATAGAAACAATCAAGATAACCATTGCAACCGTGCTTGTATCCACCGGCTCTGGATGAATGATTTTGATAACTGAGCTCTTCATTAACTCAAAACCCATAAACAGGATTGCAATGGATACCACAAATCCCGAGATATACTCAAATCTTCCATGTCCAAAGGGATGATCCAAATCTGGTTCCTTTCCTGCGAACAAAAATCCCACCAAGGTAATAAAGGAAGAACCCGCATCTGACAGGTTATTAAATGCATCTGCTGTAATCGCCACAGAGCCACTTATCACACCTGCGATATAC
>JAGAQX010000213.1 GCA_017622535.1 Lachnospiraceae bacterium
CGGTGGAGCACCTCCTTGCCAAGGAGGGGGTCGCGGGTTCGATCCCCGTCTCGCGCTTGGAACAAGAAAAGGTGATATTCATATGAATATCACCTTTTTCTTGTTTCGAGCCCAATCCTGGGCTCGAAGTTCGATCGTCTCTAAAAGTTTATATTTAATAAACATAAAAAAGACACAAATCTAATATATAGTGTTACAATATCAAAAAGTAAAAGGAGTGACATCTATGAATCAAGGTTCTGGGTTTAGACAGAAGGTAATGCAATTTATGCAGGGAAGATATGGTGTAGACCAGTTATCGAATTTTTTGATTAGTGCTGCTGTAATTCTTGCACTGTTTGGGATGTTTGTCCGTGTTCCTGCATTGAATATTATTTGTTGGATATTGATTATTATAGGTTATGTGCGTATTTTTTCGAAAAATATTAATAAGCGCTATGCAGAGAATCAGAAGTTTTTAGATAAAACCTTCGGAATTCGTAATGTATTTGCAAAAGCGAAATATCGAATGAAGTACGGAAAACAATCTTCAGAACCATATTATATTTATAAATGTAAAAAATGTGGGCAAAGGATTCGTATACCGAAGGGAAAAGGAAAAATTATGGTGACCTGTCCAAAATGTAAGTATCAGTTTAAAAAATATAGTAGATAATAGTAGTTTGTACAATATTGAAAATGAGATTCGAGATGCAAAGAGTACGAGGATTGTATTTTGTATAATGTAGATGTAAGGGTATTTATATTTTGAAGCTTGGTTGTGGAGAGAATAAAATATGTTTGGCTACGTAGTCGTGAATAAACCAGAATTAAAGATTAGAGAGTATGAGGAATATCGTGCATATTACTGTGGCTTGTGTAAGGCATTGAAAAAACGTGCAGGGGCTACTGGACAAATGTCTTTAAGCTACGATATGACATTTTTGGCAATACTACTTAGTCTGTTATATGAGCCAATGGAAGAAGAGGAGCAACATCATTGTGTGGTGCATCCGTTTACAAAGCAACGTATGAAATGTAATGAGATGATTGATTATGTGGCAGACATGAACTTATTGCTGACTAGATACAAGTGTAAGGACGATTTTGTAGATGAAAAAAACGTAATAAAGGCCTGTTATGGAACAATGCTTAACAGTACGGTGAAGAAGCTTCAAGCTACTTATGAGAGACAAATGAATCAGGTAGAGAAATGTTTGACTGAGCTTACTACACTAGAGCGTGATAAAATATATGATATTGATAAATTATCTGGATGTTTTGGACACCTGTTAGAAGAAATTTTTGTGGTAAGACAGGATGAGTGGGAACCGTATCTGCGAAAAATAGGTTTTTTTATTGGCAAATTTGTATATATTATGGATGCCTATGATGACTTAGAACAGGATAAAAAAAGGGGCTGTTTTAACCCATTTATTGAGAGTGAACAGGAAGAAAATTTTGATGAATGGGTAAAGCAATTATTGCTTATGATTGCAGCTGAGTTTGCAAGAGAATTTGAAAAATTGCCAATTGTTGAAAATGTTGATATACTTCGTAATATCATTTACTCTGGCGTATGGACCAGGTATGAGGAAGTAAGAGCAAAGCGTAATCAAGACGGTTCAAATAGTAGTGGTAAAAATAGTGCAATCGAATAAGGGTTAGGAAGATTCAGTAAAATAGCTATGAAATACATGGAGGAAGAAAATGAGAAGTCCGTATGATATATTGGGTGTGTCACCTAATGCATCAGAAGATGAAATAAAAAAAGCATATCGAAAATTAAGTCGCAAGTATCATCCCGATGCCAATGTGAATAATCCAAACAAGGAGCAGGCGGAAGAGAAATTCAAGGAAGTGCAGCAGGCTTATGATGCCATTATGAGTGGAAATGCGAATTCATTTGGTGGTAATGGCTACAATCAGTCTGGTTATGGTAGTGGTTATAGTAACAGTGGTAATAGCTATGGACCGTTTGGTGGGTATGGCAATTTTGGCGGCTTTGGTTCAGGCTTTGGCGGATATGGTAATCCGGGTGCCAATTCTTATGGTGATGATAAAGATGCCACATATTTGAATGCTGCCATGAATTATATTCGAGGTGGTGATTACAATTCCGCACTTCGCGTATTGTCGGAGATTGAGAATCGAACTGGTAGATGGTATTATGTGTCTGCAATTGCGAATTATAGTGCAGGCAACCAGGCAACGGCCCTACAGCATATTCAGATAGCAATGAAGATGGAACCGGGTAATATGGAATACCGACAGTTATACAATACAATGCAAAATGGAGGAAACTGGTACACTACAAAGGGTACAAGCTATGGATATCCCCACATGAGTAGCAGCTATTGCTGTGATATGTGTTTAATGAACTTGTGCCTGAATTTGATTTGTGGTGGACCATGTTGCTAAATGTTTGGTGTGTTTAGAGATGGAGGGAGATTATGGAGAGAGAATATAAGGAATATGATAGCTCATTTTTTGCAATGCTATCTCGTATGAAATATATTAATCGTTGGGCATTAATGCGCAACTCATATCCGGAAAATATCAGCGAGCATTCTTTAGAGGTGGGAATGATTGCTCATGTACTTGCATTGATTAGTAATAAGAAATATGGGAATAATTTGAATGCTGAGAGAGCAGCATTAATTGGTATGTACCATGATTGCACAGAAATTATTACGGGTGATATGCCAACACCGATTAAGTACTATAACAAGGATACGGTAGAGGCATATAAGTATGTAGAAGAACAGGCGGCAAAGGATTTGCTTGGAATGCTACCAGATTATTTACAGGATGAGTACGAAAGCATTTTGTTTCCAAAAGAGGGTGAGGAGTATCTTTGGAAGTTAGTTAAGGCAGCAGATCGTTTGTCTGCTTATGTGAAATGTATAGAAGAAGAAAAAGCAGGTAATCGTGAGTTTTCAAGTGCAAAGTCCACAGTATATGCAAAACTAACGGAAATGGATATTCCAGAAGTTAGAGATTTTATTCGTGATTTTGTGGAGGCCTATAAGAAGACATTGGATGAATTGCGATAACAGGCTGTAATGTATCGAAGAAAGTAATGTTGTAATATTGGCTAAATGAGAGCAAACAGAAAGTAGTTTTTTATTTAAAAGGTAGGATTTTGGGAAAGAAAAGGTTGCAAATTCGTAGACATACTTTGCAAAAAAAGGTATAATTATATAGATAGTCAATTTGCGACTATTTGATTTCTAAAGAATCGTAATGGAGGGTGTTTATATGAAGAATATTTTGTTTGTAGCATCAGAATGTGTCCCTTTTATTAAAACAGGTGGATTGGCGGACGTTGTAGGCGCATTGCCTAAGATGTTTCCGAAAGAGGAATATGATGTTCGTGTTGTGATTCCGAATTATACATGTATTCCATGGGAGTATAGAGAGAAATTCAAGTATGTACATCATTTCTACATGGATTTAGGTCAACGTTTTGAAAATGTGCATGTTGGTATTATGACAATGGAACTAGATGGAATTACATACTATTTTATTGATAATGAGTATTATTTCTCTGGTTGGGCACCATATGGCACAATTCGTTTTGATATTGAAAAGTTTACGTTCTTTAGTAAAGCGGCTTTGGCAATTTTGCCTGTTATTAACTTTAAGCCGGATGTAATTCATTGTCATGATTGGCAGGCTGGTTTGGTTCCAGTATATTTGCATACACTTTATAGAGATAATTCTTTCTTCTATGGAACAAAGACAATTATGACGATTCATAACCTGAAGTTCCAGGGTGTATGGGATGTGAAGACATTTAAGTATATTTCAGGACTTCCTGATTATGTATTTACACCAGATCGTATGGAGTTCTTTAAGGATGGTAATATGTTAAAGGCTGGTATGATCTATTCGGATTATATTACTACGGTAAGTGATACCTATGCTGGCGAGATTCAGACACCGGAATATGGTGAGAATTTGGACGATGTATTGCGTTTCCATAATCAGAAGCTTTGTGGTATCGTGAATGGTATCGATTATGATGTATACGATCCACACAAGGATGAAAAGCTATTTAAGAAATACAATGTTCGTAGTTATAAGAAGGGTAAGGCAACCAACAAGATGGAGCTTCAGAAGGAGTTGGGCTTACCTGTAGATGAGAACAAGTATATGATTGGTATCATTTCTCGTTTGACCGATCAGAAGGGATTAGATTTAGTTGATTGGGTAATGGAAGGAATTGTGGATCCATATGTTCAGTTTGTAGTGATTGGTACTGGTGAAGCGAAGTACGAGAATATGTTTAAGCATTATCAATGGGTGTATTCAGACAGAGTTTCAGCGAATATTTGCTACAATGATGAGAGAGCTCATAAGCTGTATGCTGCTGCAGATGCGATGCTTATGCCTTCAAGATTTGAGCCTTGTGGATTAACACAGTTGATTGCTCTTCGATATGGTACAGTTCCTATCGTCAGAGAGACTGGTGGTTTGAAGGATACTGTTGTTCCTTACAATGAGTATGAAGGAACCGGAACCGGATTCTCATTTACAAATTACAATGCAGATGAGATGTTGAAGGTGATTAACTATTCTAAGGAAATCTATTACGATCACAGAGATGATTGGAACAAGATGGTAGTGAGAGGTATGAAGGAAGATTTCTCATGGGATAAATCTGCAGTCAAGTACATGCAGTTATATGATAAAGTTTTAGGATATTAAGAGAGTATAAGAGGAGAGAGAACATGATCGACATTAAATTTTTACGCGAGAATCCTGACGTTGTAAAGCAGAACATCAAGAATAAGTTTCAGGATGATAAGTTACCTTTAGTAGACGAAGTAATTGAGTTAGATGCAAAGGCTCGAGAAACACAAGGGAAAGCTGATGCACTTCGTGCTGATCGTAACAAGATTTCGAAGCAGATTGGTGCTTTAATGGCTCAGGGCAAGAAAGAAGAAGCAGAGCAGACAAAGAAGCTTGTAACCGAGCGTTCAGCAGAGCTTACTGCTTTAGAAGAGCAGGAGAAGGAATTACAGGAGAAGATTACGAATATTATGATGGTAATTCCAAATATTATTGATCCTTCTGTTCCAATCGGTAAAGATGATAGCGAGAATGTTGAGATTCAGAAATATGGAGAGCCTATCGTACCTGATTTTGAAGTTCCTTATCATACAGAGATTATGGAGAAGTTTGACGGTATCGATTTAGATGCAGCAGGTAAGGTTGCAGGTAATGGTTTCTATTATTTGATGGGAGATATTGCAAGACTTCATTCAGCAATTATTTCTTATGCAAGAGATTTTATGATTGATAGAGGATTTACTTACTGTATTCCTCCGTTCATGATTCGTTCGAATGTAGTAACTGGTGTTATGAGCTTTGCTGAGATGGATGCTATGATGTACAAGATTGAAGGTGAAGATCTCTATTTGATCGGTACAAGTGAGCATTCAATGATTGGTAAGTTTATTGATACAATTATTAAAGAAGATCAGCTTCCAAAGACACTTACAAGTTATTCTCCATGTTTCCGTAAGGAAAAGGGAGCTCATGGTATTGAGGAGCGTGGTGTATATCGTATTCATCAATTTGAGAAGCAGGAGATGATTGTTGTATGTAAGCCAGAAGAAAGCCCAATGTGGTTTGACAAGTTGTGGCAGAATACAGTGGATTTGTTCAGAACATTAGATATTCCAGTTCGTACATTAGAATGTTGTTCTGGCGATTTAGCAGATCTTAAGGTGAAGTCTATTGACGTTGAGGCATGGTCACCAAGACAGAAGAAGTACTTTGAGGTTGGTAGTTGTTCGAACTTAGGAGATGCGCAGGCACGTCGTCTCAAGATCCGTGTGGACGGAGAGAATGGCAAGTATTATGCTCATACCTTGAATAATACAGTAGTTGCTCCACCACGTATGTTAATTGCATTTTTGGAGAACAATTTGAATGAGGATGGAAGTGTGAATATTCCAGAAGCTTTACGTCCATATATGGGTGGTAAGGATAAGATTCAGTAATTTGAATTCAGATTTAATAGTAGAATATACAAAGAACGAAGGACCTGGTTATACCGGGTCCTTTGTGTATTTGCATTATTCCGATAATTTTTGAAAATATTTTAGTATATGCTTATGCATTGTTTTTACAGCTGGCGCCATTGCATCTGTATTCAAGGCACATATACCAATTGTTCTATGTTCTGCAGGCTTTAAAGGATACATATTTACATCGTAAGGAATATTCTGCATTACAAGTTTTGGCATAATGCAAACTCCTAATCCCGCTGCTACCATGGCGATTGTACTCAAGTCATCTACTACGTGACAAGATGAACGTATGGAAAGCTTATATTTTTGAAATAGATTTTGAATATCCGCATCGGTACTTTCTCTTTGTGATACAAATTTCTGATTTATCAATTCTTCCAACTCGATGTGCTTTTTGTTTTTAGGGCGGAAACTCTTTGGTACGATGCAGAGTAACTCATCTTCGTATAATGGAATAATTGGTAAATCCTTGCAACTGGACTCTGAAAGAAATCCTAAGTCTACGACGCCGGTTTTGATCCAACTATATACATCGTCATAGGTTCCCTGATATATCTTGATTTCAATGTTTGGATGAAGCTTTGAAAAGCTGGTGACTAAGTCTGGTACAAAGTTATTGCAAACGGAAGAGAAGGTTCCAATTTTGACTGAACCGTGCGTTAATCCGTTAAATTCCAGGATTGCTTGTTGAAGCTTCGCATCACTGTTTAAAACCGTTAAAATGTAAGGTTGTAAATTCTCGCCATAGCTGGTAAGGGTTACTCCATTTTTATTGCGGTTGAACAAAGGAAAGCCTAATTCCTTTTCAGCAGTAGAGACAGCATGACTAATGGCGGATGGGGTAAGATTCAATACCTCAGCAGCACGTTGAAAACTGCCTTGTTCCACGACTGTCTGAAAAATTTGATATGCCAGTAAAGTCATATTATTACTCCTTATCGAAAATATGTGCAAGGTCTGCCGGTTTCAAAGTCATAAGAGCAGTTGCATCAGCTACGTCTTCTGTTAATAAACGATTTGCCTGAGCAGAAATGGCAATATCCAAGAAATTACGTACATCACGTGCGTTGCCAAAGTATTTGTCAGAATTTGCAACATACATTTCTAATTGTTCTTTCAAATATACGCTTCCATCGTCACTTAAAATGTAATCATTACTTTTACAGAAACGAAGGAAAATATCATACAAATCATTTGCAGAATAATCTGGGAAATGAATTGTCTTCTGGAAACGGGATTTCAAACCTGGATTGGATTTTACAAACTTGTCCATTAAGTCCGGATATCCGGCTACAATCACAATCAAATCATCACGGTTATCCTCCATTCCCTTTACAAGAGTATCAATTGCTTCTTGTCCAAAGTCGCCCCCCGGAGTTTCGTTGGAAAGGGCGTAAGCTTCATCAATAAAAAGTACGCCACCCTTTGCTTTATCAATAACTTCTTTTACCTTGATAGCAGTTTGCCCCATGTAACCAGCTACCATACCTGAGCGGTCCACCTCCACCATGTGTCCTTTCGATAATATACCGAGTGAACAATAGATTTGAGATAAGAGACGAGCTACGGTTGTTTTACCTGTTCCAGGATTACCCGTAAAGACAAAGTGCTTTGTGACAGATGGTGCTTTTAGTCCGTTCTTTGTTCGCAATTCAATAATCTTTAATAGATTGATTAGATTCTTTACTTCTTCTTTGACAGATGCTAATCCAATTAAGGATTCAAGTTCTTCTAATAGATCATCCAAATCTGCATAAGTTTTGTCTCCACCGCTTACTGTGCCAACGAATGGGATATCTTCTTGATTGCTATCCGTATGAGCAATCTCTTTATCTTCCTTTGCTTTTAGTTTAAATGGAATACTATCCGGTCTAGAAGGTGCAATACCACCATTTTTAGTGTGTGCTTTGATTGCGCTTTCTAGCATAAAGCGATAGCGGGTAAGCTGATTCACTTCTTGTGTATCCATGTGCTTACAGCTTGCTAGAAAATCTTCGCCAATCATTTGGAAGGTTAAAAGGTATAATTTCTTAATATCATAATATTGTGACTCGTGCACAATAAAATCATTTTTGCCATAATCCAAAAAGTAGCGTAAAGAAGGAGGTGGTTGATTTAAGAAATCGTCACGAATTATTTGGCTACTCATAGCAAAGGATTTCATTGTATCAGAATCAAAAGTATAACCGAGTGATTTGTTGATATATCGAATTTCATCCCTAGCAACAATTCGGTCAGCAATTGTTAGAAAAATCAAGAAATCTCTCAGATCCATACGCAGTAATTCTTTAACATTAACGTCTGATTTGCTGTTTTTCATTATATGTTTGTCAATCTTGTCTGCGATTGACATAGTGGTATTAAATACACTTTTTGTCTCTGTATCCATAGGTAATCCCCTTATCAAAATAGTTATGTACATGATACCAAAAAAATGAGAGAGTATCAACTAAAGCTTGAATAAAATTCATGCTGTTACATTTTAATATATTATTTGTTTTTTCAACGAGATGATTGTTTTTTTTGTTTGAAAAGTGTATACTTGTCTCGATTACATACGTGATAGGAGGTATCAAATGAAGGATTTAGCATATAGAAAATTTTTGAGATATGGAATAACGGTGGCATTGTTGATTTTGGCTGTATTGCATTTTGAAACCATTATCGGCTGGGGAAGTACATTGATTGCAGTTGCGAATCCATTGATTGTAGGTTGTGTGATTGCATATATTTTGAATATTTTGATGGTGCGATTGGAAAAGATATATTTTCCAAATAGCAAGAACAAGATTGTATTAAAGTCACGACGTGGTGTTTGCATGGTATTATCATTGACTATATTGGTTTTGGTAGTATTTTTTGTCTTGTATTTAGTAATTCCACAGGTTGTAGAGTGTATTGTTATTATATCAAAGGACGTACCGGTTCTATTACAAAAGATATGGGACTTCTTGGTTGATAATTCAGATCAGATTCCGGCATTACAAGAGCAGCTTGTTAGCATGGATATTGATTGGGGCGGAATTATCAACAAAGTAACTTCAGGATTAATGACAGGAACAAAGGTGCTTCTTTCTTCATCCACAAGTATTGTGGGCTATGTGTTTGGAGCAGTGACTAATGCTGTTATTGCGCTGATTTTTAGTATGTATGTCTTAGCTTGTAAGGAAGAGGTTGCTACTCGAATTAATCGTGTCATGAAGGCATTTATGAAGTCAGAGGTATACAACAAGACTATCTATGTATTAGACGTAGTTCATAAGAGCTTTTCTAATTTCTTTGTGGGACAGGCTACAGAGGCAGTGATTTTGGGTACACTTTGTACAATTGGTATGTTGATTATACGAATTCCGTATGCTGGTCCAATCGGTGCGTTAGTAGGACTTACAGCATTGATTCCAGTATTTGGTGGATATATTGGTGCAGCATTAGGTGCATTTATGATTTTAACAGTAGATCCAAAGCTGGCGTTAGTTTTTATAATTTATCTATTAATTTTACAACAGTTAGAGGGAAATCTAATTTACCCAAGAGTGGTTGGCTCATCGATTGGATTACCAGGCATCTGGGTGCTTGCTGCAATTATGATTGGTAGTGGACTTGGTGGAGTTGTTGGAATGTTGGTTGGTGTTCCTGTTTCAGCTGCAGCTTATAAGCTCCTTCGTGATGCTACTACAAAGAAATTGCAGGAAAAGGGAATTGTGGTGGAAGCCGCCGATGGAGTAGTAGTGCAGACTGCTGGAAGTGAAAAGCATCAGATAAGAAACACAAAAAAGGCTGATGATGAATTGAAAGCCAAGGCAAGTGAAAATGCTACAAAAGGAAATGCAAACAAGAAAAAATAAGAATTTCTATGGAAACTGTCTCTCATGAGGCAGTTTCTTCGATTTAGATAGAAGGATGATAACATGAATAAAGATTTAACAGTTGGAAAACCGGATCAGGTGTTATGGAAATTTTGTCTTCCACTTTTTGGAAGTGTGATATTTCAGCAAATGTATAATATAGCAGACAGTTTGGTGGCGGGAAAGTTCATAGGAGAAAATGCATTAGCGGCAGTAGGGAATAGTTATGAAATTACTTTAATTTTTATTGCCTTTGCCTTTGGATGTAATATTGGCTGCTCTGTGATTGTGTCACAGCTATTTGGTGCAAAGGAGCTTGGGAAAATGAAGACAGCCATCTATACAGCGTTGATTTCCTGTATGGTGTTGTGTGCATTCTTAATGCTATTTGGTATTACAATGGGTGGCAACATGCTTTCTTTAATAAAAACACCAAATGTTATTATGGCAGATTCGAAACTATATTTGGATATCTATGTATGGGGATTCCCTTTTTTGTTATTTTATAATATTGCTACCGGCATTTTTTCTGGATTAGGGGATTCAAAAACACCCTTTCTGTTTCTTGCATTTTCATCTACTTCGAATATTTTAGTGGATATATGGTTTGTAAAAGGATTTCACATGGGAGTTGCAGGTGTTGCTTGGGCAACCTTTCTTTGCCAAGGTGTTAGCTGTATTTTGTCCATGCTAGTAATATTTAAACGGTTGCAGAGAATTCAAACTACAGAAACGGTTATACCGTTTTCACTAGAATTGTTGAAAAGAATAGCAGCTATTGCGGTTCCAAGCATTCTACAGCAAAGCTTTATTTCTATTGGAAACATTATTATACAGGGAGTTATTAATGGATTTGGTCCAGGTGTAATTGCAGGTTATGCGGCATCTGTGAAGTTAAATAATCTAGTGATTACTTCATTTACTACGTTGGGAAATGGAATATCGAATTATACGGCACAGAACGTGGGAGCAGGTAAGCTTACACGAGTGAAAGAAGGGCTTCGTGCTGGTATTAAGCTTGTATGGATGCTATCGGTTCCATTTGTGTTGTTGTATGTAGGATTTGGCGAATTTTTCGTCAACATCTTTTTGGATGAACCATCTCTTGATGCGTTGAATACGGGAATTATGTTTTTACGGATCTTAGCACCATTTTACTTTGTGATTTCTGTGAAGTTAGCTACCGATGGTATCTTGCGTGGTGCGGGCATGATGAAACAATTTATGGTGGCCACATTTACAGATTTAGTACTTAGAGTTTCGCTGGCTATTATATTAGCAAAGGCTTTTGGCTCAGTGGGAATATGGTGTGCTTGGCCAATTGGATGGATAATCGGAACTATGTTGTCGCTGATGTTTTATCGAACCGGAGACTGGAATGAAAAGAGAAGGAACATACGATGATTGTATATAATGCTGTAAAGTTGTTTTAAAATGCAACATAATAGAACCTTCTCTTGTTGATAATATATATTAATAATGGGCTTCTTACTTTGACATAAGAAGAAAATGGTGCTATCTTATCCTTTAACATAGAATTATAGTTTTGGGTTTGTAGAGTAAATGCATCACATTGATTTTACTTGGTTCATGGAAGAAAGAAGGAGTTGAAGTACATGGAACAGGAAGAACATGTAGGTTTGCGTCTGTTAAAAAGAGGTAAACAAGGATTATTGAATATTGTGTTTAGTCGTCTTGGATTAATCACATTACTGTTCTTTATCAACGTTGGATTTATGTTGTTAGCGTATAGCTGGTTTAGTGAATCTATGCCACAGTTGACAGGTGTATTGACAGCATTTGAAATCCTTATGATTATATATTTGTTTAATTGTGAGTTTGACAGTGATGTGAAGCTGACTTGGTTGATGGTAATTATGATTTTGCCATTGTTTGGCTCGCTGTTTTTGTTATACACCCGCATGGATATTGGACATAGAGCAATCAAACGTCGAATGCAACATTTACTTGCGCAGACGAATAATAGTTTGGAACAGAAGCCTGAAGTGATACAGCATTTAAAAGATGCGAATCCGGAAAGTGCTACATTAGTACATTATGTAAACCGAACAGGTTGTTATCCGGCCTATGAGAATACAGAAATAACCTATTTTCCTACAGGTCAGGAGAAGCTAGAAGCGTTATTAGTTCAACTAGAACAGGCAAAGAAATACATTTTTCTGGAATATTTCATTGTTGAAGAGGGTGAAATGTGGGGAAAGGTGTTAGAAATATTGGCACGCAAGGCGCAAGAGGGTGTGGAGATTCGTTTGCTTTATGACGGAAGCTGTGAGTTTATAACATTACCCCACGATTATCCGAAACGAATTCGTAAGCTGGGAATTCAGTGTAAAATGTTTGCGCCGCTGACACCATTTGTATCTACTATGTATAATTATCGAGACCATCGAAAAATTTTGGTTATTGATGGTCATACCGCTTTTACAGGCGGAATTAATCTTGCAGATGAGTATATTAATGTGAAGGAAAAGCATGGACATTGGAAGGATACAGCGATTATGCTAAAGGGTGAGGCTGCGAAGAGTTTTGCGCTTATGTTCTTGCAAATGTGGAATGTGGATACGAAGGATGAGGATTTTGCACCATATTTAAATGGCAATATTAAGGATGAGCTACTTGCTGTGGATAAGGTGGCAAAGGGATTTGTATTGCCATTTGGAGATTATCCATTGGACAATGATAAGGTTGGAGAGCGCATTTATATGGATGTTCTGAATCAGGCAACGAAGTATGTCCATATCATGTCACCCTACTTGATTTTAGATGAAGAAATGGAGGCAGCACTTCAGTTTGCAGCGGAGCGTGGTATTGATGTTAAGATTATTTTGCCAGGAATTCCAGATAAGAAGGGGCCGTATGCTCTTGCAAAGATGCATTATAAAGCGTTATTGACTTCTGGTGTGAAAATTTATGAATATACACCAGGCTTTGTACATGCCAAGGTCTTTGTCAGTGATGATGTGAAGGGAATAGTGGGAACCATTAATTTGGATTACCGTAGCTTTTATCATCATTTTGAATGTGCAGCCTATATGTATGATGTGGAGTGTATTTCTGATATTGAACAGGATTTCCAGGATACTTTGACAAAATGTAAGGAAGTGACCTTTGAAACCATTAAACAAGAAAAATGGTGGATTAAGGTGCAAGGAAGCATTTTAAAGATTGTTGCACCATTGATATAGTGTATGTTAAGAATTACCATGGTGTGTAGAACGGTAGTGTGCAATAATTAAATAGACAATAATTAGGTAGACAAGAATGAAAGACAATATAAATTTTATGATATTACAACAAAATATTATAGATTCCATCGAGGAGCAGCAGCTAAAGCTCGGCTATTTGAAGGAGACTGTGCGATTGTATTATCCGTTGGCTTCGTTGAACCGATTTTTGCAGGTGGAAGCTTCTGTGGAGGAAATGATATCACTTATGCAAGAGTTTTCAGAGTGGTCTGTGAAGGAATTAGGTGGTATTATAGTGACCAATCGAGGAGAACGCTTTTGTATCGCTGTTCCACCAGCAGGAGCAGAACGGATTCATGCACATTTACAGCAGGATGGATTTCTTGCAGATTTAATTGAAGCAGTGCGGGTGCATGGGAATACATGGGAGGACGTTTTGGCAATTTTTAATAAGCATTCGGATTGTGTTCATGTGCAGGAGATGGATAACGGAGAGTTTCATTATCTCGTATATTTTGAGGATGGAAAACCAGATCAATACCGTTATTGTATTGCGGTAGAGGGACATCATGTGACCTACCATAGATATACGAAAG
>JAGAQX010000214.1 GCA_017622535.1 Lachnospiraceae bacterium
CTTTCTGCTGATACTTCAGCCCTGCTTCTTTAAAAGCTGAATCGACAGGGCTTAGGTAGGTGTTTTTTGTTTTTATGAAATATAGGAAAACTATGCATTTTCTTTTTTATTTCTCACTTGACATCACACCGCTGGACTATGTATTAATTTTTATACATTTTCGATCTGCCAATCAATTGGTTTCAACCCCTTTGCTTGCAAGAAATCATTTGCCTGACTAAAATGCTTACATCCAAAGAAACCTCTATACGCAGAGAGCGGGCTTGGATGTGGCGCTTTTAAAATCAAATGATTTGGATTATTGATTCTTGCTGCTTTTCTCTGTGCCGGATTCCCCCATAACAAAAACACGATCGGTCTATCCTGTTCATTTAAAATATCCATAACTGCGTCTGTAAACTGCTCCCAACCAATTCCCTGATGCGAATTTGCCTGATGAGCACGTACTGTAAGAACACTGTTCAACATCAACACACCTTGCTCAGCCCATTTTACCAGATATCCATTGTTTGGAATCTCACATCCCAAATCATCATGTAATTCTTTATAAATATTAACCAAAGACGGTGGTATCTCCACCTCTGGTCTCACGCTAAAGCAAAGTCCATGTGCCTGATTCACATTATGATATGGATCCTGGCCAATAATTACACATTTCACCTCATTCAATGGTGTCAAATGAAATGCATTAAAAATGTCATCCGCTGGCGGATATATGGTCGCGCCACTTCCATATTCTGCATTCACCTTGGCATATAAATTCTTATAGTATTCCTTCTTGTATTCCGGCTTTAAATGTTGTGCCCAATCATTGGTAATTGGTGGCATAATTCTTCCTCCCTTGTTAACATAACTCAATTCATCATTCATAGTATTTGTCACATTCTTTTCGAATTATCATATTGTTCTTGGTCTTCCGGTCCCATCCGTAGTTTACATAACAAATCACCAGCACTGTAATTCACATCCTGTTGTTTGGGATAAATTGCAACCCTTTTGTCTGCCGCCTCTAGCTTCTCTACGGAATCTCCGCCTATGTAAAACTCGTCAATATCCAATTCCGCCTTCCATCTGCCTTTACAATCATACAGTCCATATTTCTCATGTGCAGTTCCCTCGCCAAGCGTCATCGAGCCCTCTAATTTGATTACAGCATCGCCATCGTATTCTTCTGTATACGCTTCATTAATATAGCAGAGAAATTGTGCGTTTTGATGTAACTGATATACTCTGTCATATGCTTCTTTTCTCTTTTGCTTTTCTAATTTCTTTTTTTCTCTATCTGTACGATTCCAAAACATAATTTCACCTCAACCACCATAATACACCAAAAAGATTTTCTTGAAAAGGAAATAATCTATGCTACAATAATTCTAAAATAATATGGGAGGGAATTATGCAAAGAAAAAATCTATTTCTAATCGCTGTATTCTTGTTTACTAGTTTGCTTTTTGCTTATTTTGATACAACATATGCAACAACTACAGAACCATTTGTTTTTGCATTTACAGAAGTTCCAACAACACTAAAGGCAACAAAAGAATACAGATTCACAACGAATGCACCAGCCAATTCGGTTGTAACCTATTCTGTTTCTAATGAAAAGTACGCTACCATTACACCGGACGGCTTACTAAAGGGGAAACAGGTTGGCAACATTACAGTTACCGCAACCTGCGAAGGTCAAACGATATCATGTAATATAAAGATTACAGGTAAAAAGACCATCTATATCGATCCTGGACACCAGCGTTATGCAGACTTAACTTCTGAACCAATTGGACCTGGAAGCTCCACACGCAAAGAAAAAATGACTGGCGGCGCAACTGGGGTTTCCACTGGTATACCAGAGTACAAATTTACCCTAACAATTTCAAAAAAACTCAAAACTGCTTTGGAAAAAAAAGGATACGGCGTCATCCTAAGCCGCACCAAACACAATGTAAAAATGGGAAACGTAGCACGTGCTAAGAAAGGAAATAAAAGCGGCGCTGATATCTGCATACGCATTCACGCAGACAGCTTCAGTAATTCTTCCGCAAAGGGTGCGACCGTTTTATACGCCTCTTCTTCAAATCCATATTATGCTGGGAAATATTCAAAAAAGAGCAAAAAATTAGGTAAAAAGCTCCTCACGGAATATTACAAAGCAACTGGAATTTCTAGTCGAGGGCTCGCTGTACGAAATGACCTCACTGGAACCAATTGGAGCAAAATGCCAACCGTTTTAATCGAATGTGGTTTCTTTAGCAACCCGGCAGAAGACCGTAAGCTTAACAATACTTCTTTCCAGAAAAAAATGGTAAAGGGTTTGACAAATGGTATCGATGCCTATTTTGGATACAAATAAAAAATTAGCGGATGTTCTTACTAATTGTAAAACATCCGCTTTCATTTACCCCATATTGAATTCTGCGCATTCTTTGAAATGCTATCATCATTATATGTCTTGAGTTCCTATATACTGTGCCAACTGATTATAGTTTTCAAACAATACACCTTCCATTCCCACTGCAATGGCAGCGTCCACATTCACCTGTCTATCATCTACAAATAAGCATTCTTCTAATTGCAACTGGTACCGGTCACAAAGCAATTGGTAAATGGCTTTATTGGGCTTTTTCATGCGCTCTACCGCTGATACAACATAACCATCCACCTTATCATAAAACGAAAATGTTGGCCAATGTATCTTATACATTCCAAGGGGATAATTGGATAACAAAAACACCCTATATCCTTTTTGCTTTAACCCTTGAATCATTGGGGTTGCGTATGCGTATTCCTTCACAAAACCCTCTGGCTGTTGCCAAAAAAGTTTGATTTGTTTTTCATATTGTGGCATCGCTTTGATAAATTCCTGGATGGCATCCTCTTCGCTAATAAGTCCTTCATCCATCAAATCCCAATACTTTGAAGAAATCATATGTTTGTCAAAGGCTTCTATTATTTGTTCATCAAATCCCAGATTTCTACAGTGCTCTTCCCAGCAAAAGTCAATCAATACCATGCCCACATCAAATACAATATTTTTAATATTACTTTTCATGCCCTCATCCTTAAAAGGACGTTGTACATTATATACAACGCCCTCATATCAATTAAAATACATTATAACTGGAAGATTCCAATCTTCTCTTCTAACTCTTCTGCGATTGCATTCAAACCATTTGCTTTATCTGCAATATCCGAAACAATACTTGTAACCTCAACTACAGATGCAGAGGTTTCTTCTGTAGCAGCAGCATTTTCTTCTGCGATTGCAGTTAAGTTATTAACTACATCTACAACATTCACACGAGCACGATCCATTTCCTGTGCCTTCTGTGAAATAACCTGCATTCCTTCGATAGATTCCTCAACGCCTTTCTGAATCTCGACAAAGGCCTCATCTGTACGAACAATATGCTCTGTCTGCTCTCCAATAATCTCTTTTACCTGACGCATAGTCGTTACCGCTTTTTCTGAGTCTAACAATAGGACGCTAATGATTTCTTCAATTCTTCTTGCTGATTCACTAGACTGTTCTGCCAGCTTCTGAATCTCAGATGCAACTACTGCAAAACCTCTACCCTGCTCACCAGCTCTAGCAGCCTCAATAGATGCATTCAAAGATAAAAGATTAGTCTCACTTGCAATGTCTGTAATCAGCTTGGTAGCCTCACCAATCTTAAGTGCAGATTCATTGGTAATCTCTGTCTAGCAATAATATCAATATATTCCCCAGACTGACGGTTAATATCTCTAAGCTCTGACAATATCTTCTTTGCATTCTGATTTGCCATGTTCATCTCATTCGCTGACACCATAAGGTCATTCACTGTTTCGTTGGTATCCCTAACCATATTACCAATCAAAATAACATTCTCTGTTGCACCCTGTGTTTCTTCTGCCTGATTGCTTGCGCCGTTTGCAATATCATTCACTGCGTTCTCAACCTGCTCCATTGTAGTTGTGGTCTCTGCTGCACCGTTATTCAAAACATCCGCAGATGCAACCAAGGAATCACAGCTTTCACGAATTGCAACTACCACTTCTGCAAGTTCCCCTTTCAATGTTCCAATCGAACGTGCCATCAATCCCATCTCATCCTTACGTGAGCTTAATACAAGCTGCATATTACTATCTGTAAAGTCCATACGAGATGCTCTCTCGATTAATTCTGTAATCTGCATAATTGGATTCACTACCAAAATTGTTACTAACACAACCATCAGTATAGAACCAACAATAAATACAATTACAACACCAATAACACCCTTACTGTTAATGTTATCTACCGACCGGAAAATCTCATCCTCATCTGCTGTAACTACAAGAATATAATCCGCATTCTCATTCACATAGTAAGCCGCATACTTGTTTGCTCCCTTGAAGTCGTAGGATACTACTTCGCTTTCATTCCATTTACCAGCTGCAATATCCTGCGTAACACCTTTTACCACCACATTCTCAACTGGTTCACCAATCTTTTCTGGTGTTGGATGATATAACATCGTTCCCTCTGGCGAAACAATATAGATATAACTTGTCTCCATACCCTCCATGCCAACACCATCTAAGTGTCTTGCTAACTCTTCTGCATCTAACGCCTTATCGACACCAATCATATCAATCTCATCGTCAATTACCCTTCCATAAGATAATGCCAAATCATGCAGATAATGCTGTGCCATTGTTGTCATTTCATTCTTTACATTCGGTGAATAGATTAATATCATAACAATGCCTACTAATAAAATTGCTGCTGCAACCAATGCTGCTATCTTTGTTCGAACGGAATGTAAAGTTCCCACCTTCGGAATTAAGTTATTCATATGTATGTCCTCCTCACATCACGTAAATTTCATGACATGAATTATAGCACTTTTGTATATAATACACAAGAATCTTTATATATTTCGGCTTTTTTCGCCAAACATATACAATGAAAAAACTCCATAAGGTATTATCAATCGACACAATTTCGTTATCATTTCACCTATTCATATATATAAGTCTTAACTATCCGTATACATCTTCTCCCCATCAATCAAATATTCCCAACTCAACTCTATCGGCTAAATATTATCAAAACATAGCTTTTGTATATCCAAAAGTGTATCCACTTTGGTATATAGTAGCATCATCAACTCCTCGTCCGGCTCAGTCAGATCCGGAACCATAATCACCTTGCAGCCTGCTTCATATGCACTACGCACACCATTCGGAGAATCCTCAACAGCAAATGTCATATTGGGTGCTATATTAAGCTGCTTGCATGCATGAATATATATGTCCGGAGCAGGTTTACCATATTCCACCATGTCGGCACATATTATTTTATCAAAATAATCAAATAACCCTATCTTTGTAAGATAGTGCTTCGTTCTTTCAAAATCATTTGCAGTCGCAAGTGCAGTCATAATACCATGCTCTTTCAACCATGTAAGTATCTGACGCACTCCCGGCTTGAGTGGTATTCCATGTTCTTTCACAAGCTCTTCCACCAGCTTCTTTCTATATTCTCTCACCTTCGTATAATCAAAATCTTCACCAAACCATTCGATAAACTTTTCTATAACAAACGGACGCCCTAAGGATCTTAATTCCAAGGGCATCCAATCTTGCGCTTCATATCCATAATATTCTATTGCCTTAGGCCATGCCATCTGATAATACTTTTCCGTATCGGTCAAGGTTCCGTCAAGATCAAATATAACAGCTTCTACTATTTTTTTTGTATACATTATTTTCAATTAATCTCCTTATGTTGATTAAATTCTTAATACTTCCGTCGTATCCATAAAAAAACCTATAATTAATTTACTATACTTACAACTTATTTTTCATGAATCATTATATGTAACTAAGCTTCCTACTTACGGCAATCCGCTTCACCCATAAATTTCAAAACTTCCTTCATTGCAAATTCTGCTCCTTTTGGCGAAAAACCATGCGCCTCTCCTTTAAGAATCCAAAGCTTTGCACTATTATATACGCTCCCCACTTTATCAGAATACGAAAGAGGTACAATCGAGTCCTCATCACCATGGAGTATAAACACACACCCCTCAAAGGAACCTATATTATCAAATATATCAAAATCTCTTATCGACTCGACAAAGTCTCGTCCTAATGTAAGTCCCCAAAAATCAAAATCTTCTGGCACCTCTTCTAAACTCTTAAAATGTTCTCTCC
>JAGAQX010000215.1 GCA_017622535.1 Lachnospiraceae bacterium
ACTGCACTACTTGCAATGAATGAAAACATCTGAAGCATACCCTCATCAACCACATTTTCTTCCAAAAGTGCAATCTGTCCAGCAATCCGTTTTCCTTCCTCTGGTGCAGCGGTATAAATGACAAGCATTGCTTGATCTTGTAAATTAGCACGGTAATACGCATACTTCTTTCCATCCATCCCAGTTTCCTTCATATCCTGTTCGATGGTACCCTCCGCATCCACAATGGCCTTTGTAAACTCTTCTGGATTGCTCATTACCTCCTCATAAGAACCTTCCGTAACCCTTATTTTCATCTGAAAACGATCCTCGTCATAAACCACAACTCCAGTTTCCTCTGTATGAGTTAAATCATACATACCAGGCACTGTGAACTCATAACCATCCTGTACAAAATGTAAATCCTCTGTCGTAGTATTTGTCTCTGAATCTTGTGTTCTTGCATCCTTTGCGTCTGCAACTGCTCCGTCATCACTGCTCTGTGTTTCACTTATCTGACTATTGCTTGCATGACTATTTCCACTCTGAGCACCTCTTTGTCCCATGCCCTTCCAAATTAATACACCAAATAAAACCAACAAAATTAACACAAGTATTATCAATATTCCAATTACAACAAATAATCCTGTATTCCTTTTCTTTTCCATCATTTCACACCTATTCTTTCTTTTTTCTTACCTCCGTAGCTTCGAAATCCCATCCAGCAAACAATTGTAAAAATCAATGACAGAATCACTACAATAAAAGGCACAATCAAAGTCTTTGCATAATACATAAAATGAACATCCGACATCTCATCCTCATCATAATAATAACCGATGTAATCACCCTCGCGAACTCCATTAACATCCAACCACACCTTCTTATGTATGAAGTTCTGATTCTCATCCAGGATTTGTACATCTGCCAACGTATACTGTTCATACACCTGGTCTACATAGACAATATCCTGCTGCTTTCCCTCCACAGAAAAAATGTGATTACTCATTAAGCGAACGGAAAATAATAAGGAACCTACAAATAACACACCACTAACCAACATTGCTATCAAGAAAACAATTCTATGTACGGTTAGCTCAAAGGGTGATTTCATAGAAAGTGCACTGGTCAAAGCATCCTCTTCAACAGGAGCTTCCGTATCACTCTCTGTTTGTGCATTCATTTCATCACCAGATACTTCACTGTCCTCTTCTTCGGTCTCTTCAACTCCCTTTACAAGATAATCCAAAGTCACCTCATATAAATCAGACAACAGCATAAGCTTTTCCACATCTGGCAAGGTCTTATTCAATTCCCATTTCGACACAGACTGACGACTTACATTCAAATATTCCGCCAAATCCTCCTGTGTCATTCCTTTTTTGTTGCGAAGCTGTAACAAGCGTTCGCCAACTGAGTTGTTCCATTCCTCTGTCATTTCTTTACCTCACTATTTGTAATCAATTACATTGTGCAATGTAACAAAAATCCTCTAATGTATCTAGCAATTTCCATTCCCAATTGAGCAACTTCTAGTTGCAACCCAGTATTTTCAAGGGTTTGTGACAAAAAGAAAAAGTAGATGGTTTCAATATATAACATTCTTATTGTAATATATCTTCACATCTACTTTCCACTATTATTTTCTTTTATTATATTTTTCTATATTGTTTCACTCTTGGCGAAAGCACTGCGAGAGCTTTCTCTACGCAGATAGATATTTGTCTTACTTTACCTTCACCTTAATCTTCTTATAAACACCATTCTGTTCATAAGCATAGATGTAACAGGTTCCTTTTTTCAGCTTCTTATAGGTGTATGTCGTGGTCTTTCCGTACTTGCAAGGTTCATAAGAAACTTTTAAGATTTCTTTCATTTACTATCCCTTGCAATTGTGCTAAACTAGTTGTGATTGTCTTAAAGACTTTCAGGTGAGACTTGAACATCAATGTACAAGGAGGACATTACATGGCATATCAGAATTTGACCTTATTAACGGATTTATATGAGCTTACTATGATGCAGGGATATTTTAACCAGAAGAGTAATGATGTGGTTGTATTCGACGCATTTTACCGCCGTAATCCATCTGGTAATGGCTACGCTATCACCGCTGGTTTGCAGCAGATTATTGATTATGTGAAGAGTCTGTCCTTCTCCTATGATGACATTGATTATTTAAGAGGTCTTGGCATTTTCAGTGAAGATTTTCTAGAGTATCTTGCAGGTTTTCATTTTACCGGTGATATCTACGCAATTCCTGAGGGAAGTGTGGTATTTCCTCATGAGCCATTGGTAAAGGTTATTGCCCCTATTATGGAGGCACAGCTTGTGGAGACTGCCATACTTAATATATTAAATCACCAAAGCTTAATTGCAACAAAGGCTGCAAGGGTATGCTATGCTGCACAGGGCGATGGGATTATGGAATTTGGACTCCGACGGGCCCAGGGGCCAGACGCCGGAACCCTAGGTGCCAGAGCTGCAGTGATTGGCGGTTGTGTCGGAACCTCTAATGTACTATGTGGCGAGATTTTCGACGTTCCAGTACTTGGAACACACGCTCATAGCTGGATTATGAGTTTTCCAGATGAATATACTGCATTTAAAACCTATGCAGACATGTATCCCGATGCTTGTATATTGCTTGTGGATACCTACGATACATTGAAATCCGGTGTACCAAATGCCATCAAGGTGTTTGAGGAAATGAGAGCTTTAGGAATTCAGTCAAAGAAATATGGAATTCGCTTAGATAGTGGTGACTTGGCATATCTGTCCAAGAAAGCACGTAAAATGTTAGACGCTGCAGGATTTACTGATGCAATTATTTCTGCATCTTCCGACTTAGATGAGTACTTGATTGATAGCTTGAAAACACAAGGTGCTGCAATCACCTCTTGGGGTGTCGGTACTAATTTGATTACCTCTGCAGACTGTCCTGCATTTGGTGGTGTTTATAAGCTGGCTGCAATTAAGAAAGAAGGGGAAGATGAATTCACTGCTAAGATTAAGATTTCCGAGAACCCAGCTAAGATTACTAACCCAGGCAATAAGACCGTATTTCGAATTATTGATAAAGAGACAGGCAAGTTAAAAGCCGATTTGATTGCATTGGCAGATGAAGTATATAATACTTCTAATGATTTGGAGATTTTCCATCCAATTGATACCTGGAAGCGCTCGACTTTGCCGGGCGGTTCTTACGATATACAAGAGATTTTAGTTCCAGTATTTAAGAAAGGGCAATGCGTATATACCTCTCCAAAAACTATGGAGATACGCTCATATTGTCAGGAGCAATTAGACCTCCTCTGGGACGAGTCCAAACGTTTGGTGAATCCACAGGAAGTATATGTGGATTTATCGAAGCCATTATACGATTTGAAAATGAACTTACTGAATAAAAGGGGGAAATAAACCATGATTAGAGAAGATCGTAGATTTTGGAAACTTTTATTATTTACAATACCAACCTTTGGAATCTACAATATTGTCTTCTGGTTTCAGCTTACCAGAGATTTAAATGAAATGAACCACGATGAAAAGAAGATAAAAAATTATATCGTTGTGCTTCTTCTATCCATACTTACCTGTGGCATTTACCGCTGGGTATGGTACTTCTATGTAGCCGATCGCATCCAGACTACCGGTGATGATTTAGGATTGAATATTAAACCAGGCCCTGGCACCACCTTATTCTGGTATTTGTTTGGTAGTTTTATTATTGTTGGACCATTTATTTCCAATCTATTACTAATCCGCAACATGAATAAAATTGCTGCAGAATACAACAAAGGATTTAAACCAATGCCAAAGAGCGAAGACAAAAAAGAAAAGGAAAGAGATTAAGAATCTCTTCCCTTTTTTTCTTTATTGGCAAACTTTGTATATTTGCCCATCCATACCAGTTCCACTGTTCCAGTAGAACCATTTCTCTGTTTTGCAACAATAATATCCGCAATCCCCGGCTTAGTTGACTCTTTGTTATAATAATCATCACGATAAATGAACATAATAACGTCCGCATCCTGCTCGATAGCACCAGATTCACGCAAATCTGACATAACTGGTTTGTGGTCCTCACGGCTATCTGCTGCACGGTTCAACTGCGACAATGCGATAATTGGCACATCCAACTCTCTCGCCAATTTCTTTAAAGAACGACTGATTTCTGAAACCTCCTGCTGACGAGAATCAGTACGTCCACTACCACTCATCAACTGTAAATAGTCTATAATAATTAATCCCAGCCCAAAGGTTTGTTTCAATTTACGACATTTAGAGCGAAGCTCTGCAATACTGATACCCGGTGTATCCTCAATTACCATCTTGCTAGAACCTACTCGATAAGTGGAATCCATCAGCTTCTCCCAATCAGAATCCTGCAATTGTCCTGTACGAATCGCTTGAGAATCTACCATGGAGTCCATGGCAATCAAACGAGTTGCCAGCTGCTCCTTACTCATCTCCAGACTGAATACAACACAAGGTACATCCGCTTTCATCGTAGCATACTGTGCAATATTTAATGCAAATGCTGTCTTTCCCATGGCAGGTCTGGCTGCAATCAGAATCAATTCTGAACCATGCAAGCCTGTCAGCTTATCATCCAAATCGATAAATCCAGTTGGAACACCAGTAATCTTACTTCCTCTCTTTGCCGAAGCCTCGATTGTGTCTAACACATTCAACACAACGTCTTGCATGGACGCAAAATCCTCTCCACCGCTACGACCTTGCACGATATCAAACAAATCCTTCTCAGACTTCTCTAACAAATCTGGAACTGGTACCTTACCAGCATAACAATCTTCCATTGTCTTTTCCGTAAACTTAATCACCTTACGCAAGATTGCCTTATCCTGCACAATCTCTGCATACTGCTTTGCCTGCACAGAAGTCGGAATTCTTTCTAGGATATCACTAATATATTCCATATTACTAACCGACGCCGGAGCTCCCATCTCCTTAAGCTTCTCACTCACCATAAGGACATCTACTCTCTTACCTTCGTTGTAAAGCTGAATCATTGCTTCATACAACAAACCATACTGGCTGTAGTAGAAATCATCTTTTGTCAATATATCAGCAACCTCAACAATCGCATCGCGGTCCATCAGCATAGAGCCAATGACCCATTGCTCTGCGTCCAAACTATTCGGTTGTTTTCTCTTAACTACCTCTTCATCCATGTACTATATTGCCTTTCTAATTTATATACCACATTGACAATCGTGAAAGTTATCATAACCGCATATAGGCTGTGCAAATATAACAAATACCAACAAGCAGGTACATCTGAGTCCGTCGGTACTTAGCAAGACGTAGTCGAGCTTAGTACCGCTACGCACTCAGAGTAGTGCAAACGTGCCTGCGTTGGTTTGTTACATTTGTACAGACTTCATAGCTTTAATTAAACTTTCACGATTGTCTACTTCCCTACTACATTCACCTTCAAAGTTGTCGTCACCCTTGGATGCAACTTAATCTTAACCTCATGGTTACCCACATTCTTGATTGCATCCTTAAGCTGAACCTTCTTCTTATCTACATCGTATCCAAGCTGGGATTTTACTTCCTCCGCAATCTCCTTTGATGACACAGAACCAAAGCTCTTACCACCTTCACCAACCTTAATGGCTATTGTGATTTCAGCCTCTTCAATCTTCTTTCCAAGCTCCTGCGCTGCGGCCAAATTCTCAGCCGCAATCTTATCGTCATTTGCCTTCTTAAGCTTCAAATCATTTAAGTTCTTACCTGTTGCCTCTAGCGCTTTGTTTTGCTTAATTAAAACATTTCTTCCATATCCATCATTTACTTTTACAACGTCACCCTTTTTGCCGACGTTCTTAACATCCTCTAACAAAATTACTTCCATGTTATTACTCCTTTCTATACCTCTCCATCTTCACGCATTTGCTTAAGCAATTCACGAATCTTCTCTTTGCCTTCTTCAATACTGATATCCTCAATCTGGGCACCAGCCACAGTTCCGTGACCGCCACCACCAAAGTTCTCCATTACCACTTGAACATTGACATCATCAATAGAGCGGGCACTGATATATACTACATTATCAATCTTTGACAATACAAAGGATGCTCTGACATTTTCTACATCCAACAAATCATTTGCTACCTTTGCTGCCAAAACAGTCGGGCTGTCTACACCCTCTGTCGGAACCTCAGAAATTGCAAAATCATCCAAGAAAATCTCTGCCTTTGCCACACCCTCCGACAATTGCTTATAGCTATCAATATCGGTACGATACGCCTTGCGAACACGAATCATATCAGCACCCGCTTTACGTAAGAAGGATGCTGCTTCGAAGGTTCTAACACCTGTTTTCGAAACAAAATTATCCGTGTCTACCAAAATACCTGCATACATAGCATCTGCTTCCGCTGGACGAAGCTTCGGCTTATCCATACTATACTGTAAAATCTCTGCCACCATCTCACAGGCAGAAGATGCGTATGGCTCAATATAAGAAAGTGTAGCATGCTCTATAACT
>JAGAQX010000027.1 GCA_017622535.1 Lachnospiraceae bacterium
CTATTGGTATGCAGTGAATAATATGAGTATCGGAGCGATGACAGAAATGACACCGGAGTTTGCGAAGGAAATCTTCTGGCAAACGGGCTTGATTGCAGGTTATGCATTAGTGATTTTTGCGGTAACCATTGTGGTGATTGCAAATAAGAGAAAGAAGATAGGATAAAATCATTAAAAAATAAACAAAATCAAATATAATGGTAATATGAATAGCATTTGCGCAGATAACGGATACGTTTGCGCAGATGCTATTTCTTTTTTGTGCTAAAAAAGGACGCACTTACGAAAAAATAAGGTACATTTACGCAGAAGAGGTTGTATATAAATTTGATTAGGTTAATATAACAATGGACTACGTTGCCAATTGTAGATAGAAAAATAGTTTAAGATGAAAAAGGGGTGGAAATATGAAGCGAAAAAAAATCATATACAGTATTTTAACGATAGTCATATTGGGAGTAGCGACAGTTTCTTTAAAAAATCAACTGAATTATGTCCAGGCAGAAACAGTCCAATATACATACGATTCTTTAGGAAGAGTCAAGACAGCAGTGTATTCAGATGGAACCAGGATGACATATGTTTACGACAAAAATGGAAATATGAAAGAAGTTCTAGAAGATAAAATCGAATTGCCAGATGATACACAGGATAGTACCACACAGGATAGTAGTTCGGATTCAAATAATAACAGTGATGCAGGCAATAATGTTACAGATTCTGAAAATGGGACAAGCAATATCGTTCAGAAACCAACTATCGATTTCTCTTATGTCAACGGTGAATTACCATCCTTACGTTTCAATGCTCTAGATCTCTCAAAAAGAGATGTGTATGCATATAATCAATTCAAAAAGAGAAAACCAGTCATTAAATCATTGAAGGTAGTAAAGAAAAATAATGCTTTTTATCTCAAAGTACAGGTTCGTAGATTATCCAATTTAACCTTATATCCAGAGACCAATTATCAAATTAAATATGCAACGAATAAAAGGTTTAAAAAAGCAAAAACGCTTATGGTTAAACGGAATATGAAAAAAACTTTGACTGCTAAGACTTGGAAGGTGAAAAAGAATAAAACCTATTACGTGAAGGTACGGGCTTATATGAAAACGAAAAAAGGGAAGAAAATATATACAAAGTATAGCAAGGTAAAGAAGATTACGGTGAAATGATTTTGTTGTAGATAAAAGCTGAATATGTGATTACATCACAGTGTATAAAGTTATAGATAGGGGCGAGACAAATGAGAAGAAATAAAGTGGAAATGCAGACACAGAGCAGATGGATTCAAGGAATGAAATATGGTAAACAGATGCTTGCTTGGCTGATGTTAGTTGTAATGGGTATCAATTGTTTTGGGGGACAGGTTTGCCCGGTCGTTGCGAGGGTTCAGGCATCAGAATATGAAGCAAGTGATTATGAAAAGGCAAGTGAGGAAGCAGAAGCTACCATTCGTGCAGCGGAAGAAGCAGTAGGGATTGGTGTGGATGATGCACAAACATTTGTAGATGAAGAGTCATTCGGCTCTCAGGCCAATGGCGAGGAGACAGAAACATCATCGGAGGCAAAACAGGAAGAGGCAACAGAGGAAAAAGAAGACACGGAAGTAGTTTATGAATCTATGACCATATCAAATACAATGACTTTGTCAGAGGATATGGAAGTCGGGGATTTGACAGTGAATAATCCTTTACACCTGAATGGATATAAAATGACTGTGCATGGTAATGTGATTGTGAATAGCGAACTTTATATTGAAGAAGGAAAGATGACAGTTCATGGTAATTGGCAGGAAAAGAATGAATCTAGAATATACATGACATCTTATAATGATTATGTGGAGATTAATGGAGATTACGTTTCCGCCAATAGCTATTATTATTCAAATGAGCGAGAAAAGGGAATATGGGAGGTAAAAGGTAACTTTTATGGTCCAAAAGAAAATATATCTGGAGGAAGAAATAAGTTTAGTTCTGGAGTAAAAGTACTGTTAAGCGGAACGGAAAAGCAAATTCTTGATGTTCCATTAGATTCCAATATGTTTATTCATACGTTGGTTATAAGTAATACGAGTGAGGACGGTGTCTTATCTAACCATATGTTATTGATCGATTCCGTTACAGATACCAATGATCAAATTCATTACATTTATGAGGGAAATAAAGGTGTGACATTGGAGGAAGACACGATTATTGATGGGGATTATTATTTGACATCTGGTACATTAAATCTGAACGGATATGAAATGTACATAAAAGGAAGTCTGATTCATGCAGGTGGAGATATTGTTGTAAATGGTGGAAAGCTGACAATCGAAGGTGATTACAAACAACAATATATATATGAAAAAGACAATGAAGAAATCATTGACTATAGTGTTGGTCGGCTGATTATGACAAATGAAGCAGATTATGTTCTAATTAAAGGAAATTATGTCAATTGTGGTAAACAAGAAACAGAGGAAAATTTGACAGATGGTATACTAGAACTACAGGGGAGTATGCTGACTCACGCAGATTATGTACATACAATGTTTCGTTCTGGTGTGGGACATACTGTAAAATTAACTGGGGCTGGTGAACAGTTAATACAGGTGAGTACACAAGTGATAGAGGATTATGTTTGTGTTGGAAACTTGATTATCGAACAACCGGAATCTGGAAGTGTCGTGTTGGAAGCGCCTATTGTTGTAATGACGACAATTAGCCATAATTCACCAAATATATCCGGCACAACTCAACTAGTGGGGGCTGTTATTAATAGTGCCAATTTGTATGGTGATATTGAGCTTGGTGGAGAATGTTTTTTTCTTAATGATATAACAATACATGGAAACTTAACATCTTTTGAATATGATAATAAAGGTTTGTTAAGTGTTGAGGGGTGTCATGTGACGGTACGAGGAGATTATACAAGTGTGGATTGTGACATACAAGGAACTGGTTCTAATTCTGTATTGACTGTAGAAGGAAATCTTCATTTTAATTGTGAAGAAGAACGATTTATCACAAATATGACCCTGGAAGTTGGAGGAAATGTTACCCATCAAAATTATGGTCCTATAAAAGGAGAAGAAACAGCAACTATTCATTTTATTGGCATGACAGAGCAAGTAATAAATATTAGTTCATATGCATCCTATTTTACAAATGTTGTGATAGATAATCCGGCAGGTGTAATTGTTAAGTATACATTTATGATTACGAATGTAATTTATGAACAAGGAATGCTTACTTATGAGTCGGGGGGAATACATGGTTATACATTAGAAGAAGATGTTGTGCATGAGGGAGATTTAATGATTGGTGGTGGTGTATTGAAATTAAATGGACACCAACTACATGTAACAGGTGATCTAACTATGCTTGGCGGAAAGATTGAAATGACAGATGCAAGAGATTATCTGTTGGTAGATGGTGATTTGCATATTGCAGACACTGCTAATAACTGTGGAATTTTGACAGATGGAATATTAGAATTACGAGGTGATTATTTACAGGAGGGAGCATGGGATTTCACTGCTGAACAAAATCATACAACAATATTTAGTGGAACAGAAAAACAAACAGTTTCAGAGGAAAACTATTTTCAAAATGTAATATTAAATAACCAACAAGGTGTAGTGGCAGAAGATATGCTGACAGTACAAGGTGTTATTACACAGAATGGACCGTTTGAAGGATTATTAGGGTTGACATCAACTACCAAACTGAATGAATGTAAATATGATGGAGATGCAACTGTAGCCCGTGGAATATTATACATGAAAGAGGACTGGACACTGAATGGGTCGCTGATTATGAAATATGGCAATTATATATATATGCAAGGTCATAACTTTCATATTAAAGGGGATCTTCAATTCTTGTATGCATCTAATATTTATGTGGGAGGTGGACATTTACAATGTGGCTCATTGTCAGAAATTTCTAGAGGCGGTGTATGTTTTAATGACCATAATAGTTTATTAACTGTGGAGGATAATGCGCATCTAGCGTTTTCTTCAAGATATAATATCAAGTATTCGGGTTCAAAGATAATAATCGGTGAAAATTTAAGCTTTGACAATGAAAGTAACCTTGTAGAACAAGCAACAATAGAATTGAATGGTACAGTTAAACAAACTGTTACCATGGACCAGACAATGCACAGTATTAATAAGTTGGTGATTACCAACACCAGTGATGATGGAATCTATGTGGCAAAAGATTTGAAGTGTAATTCTATCGATAACCAATCTGGAGCAAGGATATCTTTTTCTGATGGTGGTATTATGGGTTATACCCTACAAGAAGACACGATAATAGAAGAAGATTTGGTTCTAGCTGTTGGCGTGTTGGATCTGAATGGATATCATTTAACTGTCAATGGTAATTTGCAACAATTAGAGGGTAATATATTACTGAAGGGCGGAACACTAACAGTAAAAGGAAACTATGAACAAAGGAAAAATGTTTCTTTTGGTACAGGAAATGTTGTATTAGAAGGCGATTGGATTTGTGAAAAGAATGCATATGGTTCATCAACCAATATTAGTTTATATGGAGATATTTTGGATGATGTATCCACAACCAACATAGGATGTGTTGTCTTGAATGACAAGTCATCATTAACTGTTTATCAAAAAGAACAAAAAACACAAGTTCAAGTCAATGTAACAACCACTGATTTTCAATTAGAGAATACGAATGGCATTGATTTAGCAGAAGGACATACCATTAAAGTGAATGGGAATACTTTAACCAATGGTTACGGAATTGAAAATGGAATGCTTTCTTGTTATGGAACTATTGCAGACAGTAGTATTAATGCAAATGTTTATCTGGCCTCAACAGTAGTGTTAGATAAAGATTTGTGCGTTACTGGTGATTTACAGTATGCAGGTGCAGAATTGAATGGATGTCATTTGAGTGTGATGCAAAATTGTGAATTGTTAGGTAGTCAGATACAAGATGATGGAAGCATTGAGATAAAAGGTAATGTAACATGTACATCGTATAATGGTAGCGAGGCAAATCAAATAATTTTAAGTGGTGATAGAAAACAGATTATCTCATCCAAGGGACTTGAGTGGGAAATAAACGAGCTTGTGATTCATAATACATCTGAAGAGGGGGTATACGCAGAAGGATATTTGAATGTAAAGAAAGTTACAGATCCAAATCATAAATTAGCATTACCTGAAAATGCAATTGTAGGGTATACACTTACCAAAGACACAACGATACAAGGCGATGTGGTACTTATGGGTGGAACATTGGATTTGAATGGGTACACGTTACGAGTGCTTGGTAATGTTATTCATCGAAATGGTAGTATTGTAATCAATGAGGGTGAATTGCTAGTAGAAGGCAATTATACGATGGGAAATCAGAACGCAGAAAGTGAATACGAAGATAGTAATGCCTATATTCAGATGGATAAGGAATCGGATTACGTTTGTGTTAGCGGCAATGTTACATTAGCGACACCAATTCAATTAGATGAATATATGATTAAGGGTGTTTTTGAATTAAAGGGAAACTTTAGTTATCGCAACATAGATAGTAAGGATGAATACTTTTCACAGGAGATGTATTTTTGTTTTTCGGGAAGAGAAAGGCAGATAATTGATATTGTAGTTGGTAGGAATTATAACTACTTTTATTTCGGAACCTTGGATATTCAGAACACATCGGTAGGTGGAGTATATGCAGAAACATTGCGAATCAGTAATCCGATCATAGGTGTAGATAATTTGAATGGCAAATACCTGTATTGGGAAAGCTTGAAAAGCATGCCGTTTAGCCAATGGGATGGAGATGTGTATATTCAAGAGAATCTTCAATTATTGGGAGATATTACAATAGGTGGAACATTATATGTCAATCAAAAACTAGATGTGAATGGGAAACATCTTGTGACAAATAATCTTAAAGTAGATAAGACACTTACTCTAAATGGTGGAATTATTCAAGTGAACAATGATGTTATTGGAAGTTATTATGATTCGTCCCAAATATGTATGGAAAATGAGATGGATGTCATACAAGTGGCAGGTGATTTTAAAACCTATTGTGGAACATTAAATCTGATGGCAGGACAGCTTGATGTTAAGGGTAATCTATTCATTGGTGAAGATACGAAAGTTTTAGTTGGTGATACTCACACCACTACCTTAAGCGGTAAGATTGCAACAAATGGAACCGCATATATTCAGGAGGTTACCATTCCAGAAGACATAGTTTTGAACAAATTAGTCCTTACAAAACCAAGGGAATACTATGTCTTTAATAGAGATGTAGAAGGTATGTGCAAGGAGTTAGTGGATGATTTACAGGACATTGTTGCTCCATCTGTACCAATAGGTTTGTCTGCAACACAAGTAAGCTACACCAAGGCTACAATAAGCTGGCAAGAATCCACAGATGACACCAATGTTTCCGGTTATGATTTGTACCGCGATGACAAGAAGATAATGTCGCTTTCTGGTACATCCTACACAGATAAAGAACTGACACCAGGGACGCAATATAAGTATTATGTCATTGCAAAGGATGCAACCTTTAATACATCAGCAGCTTCAAGTATGTTAACGGTGAATACATTGGAAGATACAGAAGCACCAACTGTTCCAGATAATCTAGCGCTTACAGAACGTACTGCCACAACACTTAAGTTTATATGGAATGCTTCAACGGATAATGTGAAGACAGTAGGATACCATATTTATCGCGATGGAGAAAAAATTGCTTCTACAAGTAATACAGAATATTTGGATACGCATTTGGATACCAATGCATCATATACATATCAAATTACTTCGTATGATGAAACAGGGAATGAATCAGAGTGCTCCGAGGAGATTTCTTTCTATACACAAGTGGTTGAAATTAGCAAAATGAGTCCAGAAAACTATAGCATGCTTTCAGGAGGAGTGACTGATTTTGAAGTGGTATTCAAAAATGCCGGAAGTGTGAATGGATATCAGGTCTACATGGCATATAAGGAAGAAGGGCAGTCAGATTACAAAGAAATTCTTTCGAAAACAATAGGAAAGAATACTGCATATCGCAAAGAGCTTTCGGTGATTGCTTCCCTAGACACAAAGGAACTGGCGTCTGAAGAAATAGAACTTTTGCTTCGCATTACAGATGCTGGCGGTTATATTTTGGAGGAAACGAAAACCTATTATCTAGATAAGACAGCACCATCCAAGATTACAGAGGTAGGTGCAGAGGTGAAGGATGGTGTTGTAGTTATCAGCTATGCCAAGGGTGCAGAGGTAGACATTGCAGGCTATTATATCTATCGCAAACAAGATGGTCAGGAACTGAAAGAAATTGCCAACATAACAGAAGCAGGCAAAACTTATTATTATGATAAGTCAATAGAAGATGGTGTAGCATATACCTACTATGTGGCAGCTTATGATAAGGAAGGATATGTAGGTGAGAAATCGGATGCTGTTGCGGTAGTTGGAACAGCAGATATAAGTGCTCCGGTAATTGAGAGTGTAGGGCCAGTGGAAGATATACTACACGGAGAGTATCCAATAACAATCAAAGCCAGAGATAATAAGGCGTTAGAAAAAGCAACAATTGAGGTATACAATGAGGAGACAGAACAATATACACTGTTATCTGAGTGTTTCTTTGTAAATGGTGTGGCACAGTATCTCTTAGATACTACAGCTTATGCAGAAGAAGTATCATTACAGATAACGGTTTATGATACATCTGGCAATGAAAATGCAGAAGAATACATCAAGGTGTATCCAGTTGACAATCAAGGACCAGAGCAAATTACCGATCTTACAGCAGAAGTGTTATCCACAACCGTTGTTTTGAGTTGGAACGCACCAACAGAGGATGATTTTTCCTACTTTTTGTTGGAAGAGCAATTAGAAGACGGAAGCTTTGTAGAGATTGGGCGTACAACAACGGTTACTGGATACTTATTAGAGGGCTTAGTGCCTCAAAGCAATCACAGCTATCGTGTGACAGGATATGATGTAAGGGGAAACAAAGGGGTTTCCTCAGAATTACTGGTAGTTACTGTGGCAGATGATACCATAGCACCACGCATTATGAACATTTCTCCGAATGGTGGTTATTTTAATGGTACAATCCCGTTACGTGTTAATGCGTATGATAATCGTGAGGTTGCAAGTGTCATTATTGAAAGCTCTACAGATAAGGAATCTTGGAGTGAAGTACAAAAAGTTACGTTAGAGAAGCCGGTAAAGAATTACACCCTATATTATGATTTCAGTTTAGAAGAATATGCGGAGGGGGATATGTATATCAGGACCTATGCAATTGATACGGCTGGTAATATTGGGGACGTCAATCAGGTTTTGGTTCAATATGTGGTGGATCAGTCAGCACCTTCTCGGGTAGACAATCTAAGGGTAGAGGGCACAGAAGGACGCATTCATCTGTCTTGGAACGAACCGATAGAAAATGATGTGGCAAAATATCAGATTTTCCGAAGTCCTGAAGGATTGAATGCATATGCGTGTATCGCAGATAATGTAACTACTTTGGATTATTATGACCGAGCTATCGCTTATAATTCGACATATACTTATAAGATTCGTGCGGTGGACTATGCAGGTAATATGAGTGAATATTCTAATATAGTGATAGCACAAAAAATGTTTGATAGTGAGAAACCAAGGATTCATAGTCTATTACCAGAACAAGATGCATGGATTTCCGATTCTTATGAGATGTCTGCCTACGTGACAGACAATGACCAGATAGCCTCTGTGGAATTTGCGATTAAGGAATCAGAGGACAATGCCACGAAGGTAATTGTTGATACTGTTCCTACTAGTATTAATGCAGGTACGGTAACTAGTGTTCTTGATACAACGGCATATGCCAATGGTGTTTATGACATTATAGTAACAGCAAAGGATGTAAATGGTAATGTAAGTGAAGTCTTCGTATCCCAGTGCCATATATGCAATGTTGATCTTCCGATACCAAATCTATATGTAAATGCTGGAAATTGGTGTGTGAATCTAAGCTATTCTAGTGGAGAAGAAAACACCTATGTTCTTTACAAGAAGAAATTGTCTGATGATGTTTACAGTGTAGCAGCAAGCGGAACGGGCAGTCTATTGTATAAGGATTTGGATGTTCATCCGAATTATACGTATGTATACCAGTTAGAGGTAAGAGATAAAGCTGGCAATGTTGCAAAATCGATTATCCATGAGGCAAAGCCAGGTTCTGTAGATGATATTGTACCAAAGGCAGTTGTATTGGCAGATACATCTGTAGTTGCCGGTTACCAAATGGTATTCAATGGTTTGCAGTCAACCGATAATGATAAAATTGCAAGTTATCAGTGGGATTTTGGAGATGGCAGTAAGATAAAAAATGGTCCAACGCCAGTGCATTCTTATAAAAAGGCAGGAGATTACTATGTTACGCTAACTGTAAAAGACAAGTCCGGTAATACTGCAGATGCTAGAATGAAAATAACTGTCTTACCAAAGAGTGCGTCTGGAAAAGCGGTTGTAACTGTTCAGAATGCAAATGGCACTCCGTTGCAAGGTGTTTCTGTATATGTGAATACTTCTGCTGAGAAGAATGATGTGTCTTATACAGATTCGAAGGGTGTTGCCAATATTATGCAAAAACCAGGAACATATCGTGTTGCTTTGTATAAGGATGGATATGTTGCAACAGAGGTTTCTGTGGAAGTGGAATTGCACGGAGAAAAGGAATATGTATTCACCTTGGCAGAAGGGGAAACAATGACTGCAGATTTCACAGTTAGACAGTTGACTTATGAGGAAATCATTGCGGCAGGAATTGACATAACAGACCCTCAAAACCAACATGTCTTTACAGCCAAGACCTCTTTAACCTTTGAACCGGCAAAAGAGGAAGAGGAGGAAGAGGAGGTTTTCTTGTATCCTCTAAAGAGCATTGTTCATTCAGATGCAGGTTCTGGTTCGGGTGAAAGTAGTGGTGGTAATGGCAATGGTGGTAATAACAACCATTATACGCCACCAGCTTCTAATGTGGAGGCGGAAGAAGTTGCCAACAAGGATTTGTATTATACGATACATATTACTAGTAATATTTCTTGGTTAAAGGATATGTATCAGGCAACCTTAATTGTATATAATAATGCAAATAGTCAAACGATTGTTGCAAAGGATTTGAGTGCAACGATTCGCTTGCCAGAAGGAATCAGTCTTGTGAGTGCCAACAGCGGTGAAAGCCCTACTTTGCCAATAGAAGATATTCGTGGTGGAGAGAGTAAGAAGGTGTCATGGTATCTGCGAGGGGATGTACCAGGTATATACAAACTGATGGCAAGGATAAGTGGTACGTTACAACCATTTAACGCACATATCACATCGGATTTTGAATCTACAGAATTTGAAGTGACGGCTGGTCAAGGATTGGTATTGACAATTCGGCCGGAACAAACAGCATATAAGGATAATCTGTGTTATGTGTATCTTACTTTAGCTAATGAAGGCAGTAAAGATTTTATCAATGTCAAAGCCAAATTTTCATTAGAGGGAGGCTCTGGTGCTTTTTTCACTGCATCCCCAGATGGAAGTAAGGTGATGCCAATATTAACTCCTGAGGGCGTGTTAGCGGTGGAACGACTCCGTCCTGGAGAACAGGTGTCGGGTTATTATAAAGTTCTCGTTCCTTTGACGGATGAAACTTATGATTACATGGAATTGATAAAATGGCAGACCGAAGTGTTAAAGGGTGCAAATCTTGGAGTGGAGATTCGTGTAGAACCAGTTCCTTCCCGTTTGATTGATATGCAGTTTCAAGAACCTACCGATGAAAATTCCGAAGGTGACCCAGTGAATGTCAGCACAGGTGCTTATACCGATGCAATCCCTGCATTATCTGTACAAGGTGTGAATCCAATCTCAGCAGATTTGCAATACGATTCTACGGCGACGGAATCAGCAGGTGATTTCGGTTATGGTTGGACCCATAATTATGAAGTTCGAATGGAGACGCAGACGGACGGCATGGTGCGATACTATGTATCACCAACTGGTTTTTATACCTTTATGCCAGAGGACTTTGAAAAGGTGGAATATCAGCTAGATGCAAATAATCAGTGGTACTTAGATACCAGTGTAATACCAGTCAAGCAGAATTTTAACTGTATGAATGACAATAAGCCAGGATATCAGTTAGAGAGAAATAGTGATGCTACCTTTACGCTGACGGATAAAGCTGGAACGGTTATGCAGTTTGACAAGGAAGGAAAACTGACTTCGATTACAGGTAAGGATAACAAACAAATTACCATTACAAGAACAGACAAAACCTTTACGGTCACAGACGTAGTGAGTAAGAGAAAGCTTATCTATACCTACAATGATGAGGGTTTTGTCGATAAGATTGAGGACCACACTGGTCGAGTTGTTAATTTTTATTATGATGAATATGGAAATTTGAAGCAATTCACCAATGCTATAGGCGAGAATACTTATTATGCAGCAGATGAGGAGCACCGAATCTTAGAGGTGAATGACGATAAGGGAAATGTCGTGGTAGCCAATACCTACGAAAAGGATGGAAACCGTGTAGTTGAGCAGTTGGATGGTTTGGAAAACAAAACGCTATTTTCTTATGCAATAGATGAACTAACTGGCAACACGATTACAACGGTTACTACTCCATCCGAGCAGACAAAGAAAACAGAAACGGATATTTTTGGCAATATTGTCCGCATGACAAATGAAGCTGGTGATGTAACCGAGATGACTTATGACTTGGACGGCAATGAACTGAGTGTTAATAATGCCAATGGTTACTCTGTCATTTATGATTATGATAGCGACGGAAACATGACAAGGGTTACCAACAGCCTCAATGAAGAAGGAGACCATGAAGTGGTCATGACTTATGATGATTCTGGCAACATGTTAACCATGCAAAATTGTAATGGCGAAAGTATGCGCAGTACTTATTATGAGGATACCGGACTCATAAAGTCGGTAACGGACCAGAATAATAATACGATACACTATGATTATAATTCGTATGGTAAGCTGTTAAAAGAAACAGATGCAAGGAAAGAGGCAATCGAGTATAATTATTATACAAATGGAGATCTGTTCTATGTAAAGGATAAAAATGATAATTATACAGTCTATACTTACAATGATTTGGGTTTGGTGGAAACAACGACCATACAGAAAGAAAAACCAGATAAGGACTTTGATGTTGCCAATGCATCGGGAACGACAACCACAACCTATTATGACGACCTAGGCCGTGTAGATTATTCCATTGACGCCATGGGTGGAGTTACTTCCTACGAATATGACCACATAGGAAATCTCACAAGCCGTACGGTCCCAGCAGGAGCTGTGACTGTGTTCCAGTATAATAAGAATTATCAGCTGGTAAAGGAGATTGTATATGCATCTGAGGGTGATATCGGAGCAAAGGAAACAAGTCGCAAAGTAACTTCCATTACCGATTACACCTATACCAA
>JAGAQX010000216.1 GCA_017622535.1 Lachnospiraceae bacterium
CCTAAATGACAAATAATTACCTTTGATGGTTGTCCTGTCTTTCCAAGAATCTCAATCAAACGTTTTGATACAAAGCTATGAGAGGTTCCATGGAAACCATATTTACGGATCTTGTAATCTTCATAGTATTCATATGCTAATCCATACATATATGCCTTCTTTGGCATAGTTTGGTGAAATGCTGTATCAAACACACCAACCATAGGCACATTTGGCATCAAATCTCTACAAGCCGCAATACCAATTAAATTAGCTGGATTATGAAGTGGAGCCAAATCATTACACTCTTCAATCGCCTTAATCACATCATCTGTAATAACAACTGAGCTTGCAAATTTCTCACCACCATGAACAATACGATGTCCTACCGCATCAATTTCACTCAAATCCTTGATTACACCAGCAACCTCATCAGTTAATGCATCCAATACGAACGAAACTGCTGCTTTATGATCCGGCATAGGCACTTCCTTTACCAATTCATTCTTTCCTGTTGGCTTATGCTTGAGCTTGCCATCAATACCAATTCTTTCACAAATACCCTTTGCAATTACTTCTTCAGTATCTGTATTAATCAACTGATACTTTAGAGAAGAACTTCCACAATTCACTACAAAAACGTTCATGTCATACCTCCGTTCTATTAACAAATCCATCTTGAACTCAATCATTTTTTATCATTATTTCTCTGTCATTAAATCAATACTTTGATATTGGCTAAACACGCTCAACACTTCCATCATCCACATTAATTTGATGTCTTCCGTGCTCCTTGGCATAGTACATACACCAATCTGCTCTCTTTAACAACTCATCGGTATTCTTACAAATCTCAGGATAAGATGTTAATCCAATACTCACGCTAATCGGAATCTCATATTCGTTGTATTTAACAACCTTACTACAAATCTCTTCAAAAAGCTCTTCTATAATTGGCTGCGCAATCTCAAGCTTTTTGTTCGGTAATGCAGCTACAAATTCTTCACCACCATAACGACAGACAAAACCATCATACTTTTCGATACATTGCTCAGCAACAGAAGCTATACATTTAATTACTTCGTCACCTGCCAAATGTCCATACGTATCGTTAACACTTTTGAACTTATCTATATCAAACAATGCTACACTCATACATCCATCTTCTTTTTCAACCAAAGTAAGATGTTCTTTGAACAACTGATTGAAATAGATACGATTGTTGATACCTGTCAAGCCATCCTTACGAGCCATTTGTTGCATCTCACCATAGATTTTGGCATTATGAATTGCAATATCATACTGAGCAATAATTGCATCATAGAATGACATGTTATCCCGGAAGAGATACTTACGACTATCACCAATAATAAAGAGACCATAGGTTTCTTCATCGGTTCCTAATACCTTAATATATACAGAATTAATGTTCACATTTTGTAAAAATGGAACCTTTGATGTCTCATCATCATGTAACGCTAATTCCATAACATCATCCTCAATCATAATATCATAGATATCTGGAAGAGATTCTTTTATCTTTTGATGAAGCTGACCAATCGTTGTTTTGATAACATAACTGGCATGCTTGTTCAAATAAACATTCTCCTTGATATACACACCGCAAAAGCTTAATTGCTTTACATACATAATGGAGTCCGTAATCTGATTCGAAATCTTCGATACATCAAAGGACATGGAAATGTAATGCAAAATCTCTGCCTGTGCTACCATCTCTTTGTTTGCAATTTGTATCTGACGATTGGCATTCTGCAAATTCACACGCTGAACATTCAACTGTTCATTGGTTTTCTTTAATTTGTTTTGCATGCTTAAGATATTCTCATTCTTCTCAACTATCTCCTGGAATTCACGTTTCTGACTGAATATCTTCTCATCCTTTTCCCCAATGTAATCGACAAACAAATAACCCTCAAAAAATAGAATCACAAAAATCATCAACACATCAAAGAATAAGAATAACCAACGATAATCTAAGCTTATTGACATCTTTAAAATAATAATCACCACTAGCGGAACTCCAACCATAACCGAATATGTGGTCACCTTATCCTTATCCGCAATCTCCATGGTCAAAAAGAAATCTACCATAAACAAAAGACTCAAACCGATCAAAGATACTCCTGAACTCTCATTCAATTGCAACATACCAAACATAAGCGATGATATCAAACATTCTGCATATCGTAAGGCTCGTACATACTTAATGTTATTAAAATAATCCCTAATATTAGAAAATTCTTCCAATAAGAAGAAAATCACTACAAGCACAGAAACTAAAACCGTTGTCTGTTCCGAAACATCTTTCTGTAATACTTGTCGTAATAATCTTTGTAACAAAAAGATAATGTACACCAATCGATGTAAAAATATTCCCTTTTTCTGAATTGTAAATACTGATTGTGTATTCATACGTTATTCCTTCCAATACAACTCTACAACCGCTCCATTATGTAATGGACTAAAATGTTGAGCTTCTGCGCCATCAATGGTTTGTACTAATCTTGAACCTCTAACATTTTTTAAATCAAATTCAAATTTATCGAAAATATCAACAAACACATAGCTTGATTTTCCTGTCAAAACTATACTTTTTCCATTAACCTTAACATGTATCTCGATGTGAGGAGCATCCTTTTCACGATTCTCAATCCACTGATTTACCAACTCATTCTTGGTAACGCCTATCACATCACCCTTATATTCTTCTTTCTTATCAAAAATGCTACTTGGCGGAACCTTCTTATTCTCAGTTCCCGAATTCATCTGATCAGAAACAGTCTGTTTCATCTTCAAACTACTAAAATCAACCGTTGGCGCATCGTTATCTGCTTTCTGAACCATTGCTTGAACCTTTGCAGCATTTGAAGTCAACCCTTGTATTGTAGAATCTGAATTCAACTCGGTATCTTTCGTGCTTCCAGCAACCGGTTGCATTCCTTCTGATGCCCCTTCTTCTGACGGTTCCTCTTTGACAAAGCGCTCTGCCTTGTACACCTCTTCTTTATCAATCCATGCCACGTTAAAGTTCTCATATACCTTGGTATCAGCATTCGCTCTAGCACCATTAACAAAAACCTCATGTGGTGTCTCAATATCCATAAACTGCATAATCTGACTTAGCGTATAGTAATTAAGAACATCTACCTTATCACCATCGTTAATTTCATAAAACTCTGATTCTAACTTACCGTTGACACTTGCAAGCTTTGGACACTCAACACTAATATCATTCACAATAAATGTTAACGTCTCGCTGAAATCTACTACATCATGTAATGTAACCTTTGCATTCTCTCCAGCTGTTGATTCAGTGATTTGAATCTGATCTCCGGCTTGTATCAAATGATTCAGTCCAACTTCTTTTCCATTCAAGGTAATCACGGCAGGTTCTCCACTTTGACCACGTTGGAACTTTTTCTTTCCATTCAAGCTATAGTTTAAATCCTCTCCACGCTTAGGAAAAATAGACTCATTTGATAAACCATATGCTAATGCTGCATCGAACACTGTAAGCTTATCTGTATCATATAACTTCACTCGTTCCCCATTTACCATCAAGTAAATGAAACGATTCTTTTGATCATAAAAATTCAAGCATATACCAATCGGTGTAACTAATAATGGATCCTTTTTCACATCTTCTACGTGAATATTAACAAATCCTAATACCTCTTCACCTCTCAGTGCCACTCTCTCTTTTGGTAAATCCAGGTGAGTAGCAAGCTTATCCGTAAAACCTGGTATTTTACCACCACCACCAACAACAAACACTGCAGAAACCGGTTTACCGCCATTCAACTCAATAATTCGTTCTGCAATCTGTTCGGTTATATTATCAACTGTACCATCTACACGATCATATACTTCTTGAGGAGTAACCTTCTGCGAAAGCCCCATAATATCCTTATAAGTCAAGCTTTTGCGTTTCGGACCAATCATCTTAATCTTCTCTGCTGTGGCAAAGTCAACTAAATATTCTTTAATTAAATGCTCAGTAATCTCGTCTCCTGCTTTTGGTAGCATACCATAACCAACAATGGTCCCATCTTTTGTAATACAAATATCAGAAGTACCCGCGCCGACGTCCACCAATGCAATGTTTAATAGTCTGTAATTTTCTGGAATTGCCACTTGCATTGCAGCAATTGGCTCTAATGTCATATTGGCAATCTCTAGTTCCGCATGTGAAACCGCAGCATACAAACCATCCA
>JAGAQX010000217.1 GCA_017622535.1 Lachnospiraceae bacterium
GTTGTCCACCACTGTCTTTAAGCGGTCCGAATATCCCATAATTACAGCAATTGGAGATTTAATCTCATGGGAAAGATTACGTACCAAACGTTTTCTGCTCTCTACATCCTCCTGAAGCTGTGACACATTCATCTCTAATTGTTGTGACATCTTGTTAATAGATTGTCCCAACTGACCAATCTCATCTTCCGTTTGGACATCTATCTTTTTGTCAAATTCCAAATCAGCGATGTGCTCTGCAACATCCTTCATTTCCTTGATGGGGTCAATGATATATCGACTCAAACGAAATACTACAATCCAACCAAGTAATATAATAAAAATACCAACCGTTAAATCAAAAATAATGGCTGAGTACATTGCATTGTAAATACTCTGATAAGATTTGGAGATCACAACATATTGATTCTCATCAATTTTCTGTATCATAATTAACTGAATGGTTTTCTTGTTATTCTTTTGTTGTTTGTCCCTAGTTAAAAATACTTTTTCACCCTGATTTATCTTCTTTAAACTTGAATCAAAAAGCCCCATGGATGATTTCCAATATGCACTATCCGGTTTCAAAAATGCTCTCGTAGTATATAACACCTGTTTTTCAGAATCAATCAGAGTAACTTTCACACCATGAATTGCATCCAGCTCATCAATCGTATTCTTCAAAGACTGGCCATCTGTCATATTCATCTGATCTAAAGAATCACCAAAATCCGAAATTTGACCACGATAGAACAAGGTTGAAAATGGAGCCATAAAAAAATATGTTAATATAACATTTAGTAAAACAAACGCAACAATCAACAAGCAACCAATCCAGCATATCTTGCGTCCTAACGACTGTTTCATATTCTTACTCCTTCACTTCAAAGCTATAGCCAACGCCTCGTATTGTTTTGATGTAGCCCCCAGCCTCACCAAGACTTGCACGAAGCATCTTCACATGCGTATCTATGGTTCGCATATCACCCTCATAATCAAATCCCCAAATTCGGTCTAGAATCTTTTCTCTGGTCAATACAATATTCTGGTTATGTATTAAGAATTCTAGCAGCTGAAATTCCTTGTTATTTAGTATTACTTCTTTGCCACTCACATACACCTTATGAGCCGCCGGATTCATTTCTAAGACACCAATTTGTATTTTATCCAAATTCTCTGTTTTCACAAGCTTTAACAAATTCTTTACTCTCTCCACCAAAATCTCATAGTGAAAAGGTTTACTGACAAAATCACTGGCTCCCTTTCGAAGACACGCTAATTCGCTAGAAGAATCTCCTAGTGCTGTTAGCATTAAAACTGGAACCTCACTTCTGTCACGAATCTCACTAAGAACTGCCATTCCATCTATTTTGGGCATCATAATATCTAATATTACAAGTGCAATATCCGTATGTTCCCAGTAAATATCTAATGCTTTTTCCCCATCTTCTGCCTCATATACATGGTATCCTTCTTCCTCAAATACCTCTTTTACAAGATTTCTAAGCAAATCGTCATCGTCTGCTATCAAAATACTAATTGCCATAATGTCACCCTAACCTTTATGAAATACAATATTACTAATCATATATCATCGAAAATAGCATTACAATATGAAATGTGAGTGTAAAAAGTCAAAACAGCAAATATATAGCCGCTATCCATGTAATCAATCTCAGAATAACACAATATCATACAAAAAAGCCATGTTATAGGGATCAGAAAAATATCATCTCTCTTTGATATAACATGACTTTTTATCATTCATATTATGTTTATACTATAACCAAAAGAAATAATTAAGCGATTACTCGAACCTTAACTACACCTTCTACTGCTTCTAACTCTGCTTTACTTGCATCATTTACATCAGATTCAACATCTAAGATTGTGTAAGCCCAGTCACCTCTTGACTTACTTACCATGTTAGAAATGTTAATCTTCTCTTTAGAGAATACACCAGTAAATCTTGTTAACATATCTGGAATGTTCTTATGACAAATACAGATTCTAGCAGCTGCTGTACAAACACCTGCATCACATGCTGGATAATTTACTGAATTCTTAATATTACCATTCTCCATAAAATCAGCAATCTGCTTAACTGCCATAATAGCACAGTTATCTTCAGACTCTGCTGTTGATGCTCCAAGGTGAGGTAATGTTACAACACCCTCAACACCTGCAACCGCTGGATTAGGGAAGTCTGTTACATATACAGAAACCTTACCAGAAGCCAATGCAGCCTTCATATCTTCATCATTCACAAGAGCATCTCTTGAGAAGTTAAGAATCTTTACTCCATCCTTCATTACAGCAAATGCATCCTTGTTAATCATACCCTTTGTGCTATCCAAAGTAGGTACATGAACAGTAATATAATCACACTCTCTATAAATATCTTCCACATTTGTAATGTGCTTAATGTGTCTTGATAATGACCATGCAGCATCTACAGATACATATGGATCATAACCATATACTTCCATACCAAGACGGAAGGCGATGTTTGCAACCTTAGCACCAATTGCACCAAGACCGATAACACCTAACTTCTTGCCCTGAATTTCGTTACCAGCGAACTGACTCTTTGCCTTCTCTACCTTCTTTGCAATATCAGCATCATCCGCGTTAGCTTTAACCCAGTTATAACCACCAACGATATCACGAGAAGCAAGTAACAAACCTGCTACAACAAGCTCCTTAACACCATTTGCATTTGCACCTGGAGTATTGAATACTACGATACCCTGCTCAGCACATTTGTCCAATGGAATGTTATTAACACCAGCACCTGCTCTTGCTACAGCAACTAAGCTCTCTGGTAAATCTAATTCATGCATAGATGCAGAACGTACTAAAACTGCCTCTGCATTGTCCATGCTATCTACCATTTCATAATTATTAGAAAATAAACTTAAACCGCAATCTGCGATTGGATTCAAACAATTTACTTTTGTCATAATAACTCCTTTCACACCTACGCCATCAACCGAAATAATCCTGTTCAGACACGCTCTCGCTCCGCTGACTGCGCAACGGTACTAAGAAATGTTTTCGAAGTACCTTCTCAACATTTCAAGTACCGGCGGATTCAGAGGGTCTTCACTAGGATACATTTCGGTTAATGGCTCACACTTCATAAAATAAAATATATTCAATATCTTTAATTCTAACAACAAAAGCTATAAAATTATTTTGCGTTATTAGCTTCAAATTCCTTCATAAAAGCTACAAGCTTCTCAACACCCTCGATTGGCATAGCATTGTAGATAGAAGCACGCATACCACCAACACTTCTGTGACCCTTTAAGTTTACAAAGCCTGCTGCTGTTGCTTCTTTAACAAACTTCGCATCTAACTCATCATCACCTGTTACAAATGGTACATTCATCAATGAACGGTCTTCTTTAGCAACTGTACCCTTGAAAAGGTTAGAAGAATCCAAGAAATCGTAAAGGATTGCTGCCTTCTTCTCATTGTGAATCTTCATAGCCTCAAGGCCACCCATTTCCTTAACCCACTTAAATACCTTACCACAAATGTAGATACCGTAAGCTGGAGGTGTGTTGTATAAAGAATCATTGTCTGCCTGTGTCTTATACTTTAACATAGTTGGAGTTCCTGGTAATACATCATCTGTAATTAAGTCCTCACGGATAATTGCAACAACAACACCTGCTGGACCAACGTTCTTCTGAACACCAAAATAGATTAATCCATAATCTTCCACGTTTACTGGCTGTGATAAAATGTCTGAAGACATATCTGCTACCAAAAGCTTACCCTTTGTATTTGGAAGCTTCTTAAATGTTGTACCATAGATTGTATTATTATGGCAGATGTATACATAGTCTGCATCCTCTGAAATAGGTAAATCACTACAATCTGGAATATATGAGAAGGTCTTATCTGCAGAAGACGCGATTGCGTTAGCCTTACCATACTTCTGTGCCTCTTCATAAGCCTTCTTAGCCCACTGACCTGTAATAATATAATCAGCAACCTTGTTCTTCATAAGGTTCATTGGTACTGCTGCAAACTGCTGCGAAGCACCACCCTGTAAGAATAATACCTTATAGTTATCCGGAATCTTTAATAAATCTCTTAAATCCTGCTCTGCAGTCTGAATAATCTCCTCAAATGGCTTTGAACGATGACTCATCTCCATTACGCTCATTCCTGTGCCATTGTAGTTCATCATCTCTTCTGCTGCCTGCTTCAAAACAACCTCTGGTAATACAGATGGTCCTGCTGAAAAATTATAAACTCTTTCCATTTCATATCCTCCTAGTATTTTGTGCAGTTACTACATTGGCTTAATATAGTAACTGCAAATTATTTTAATAAATTACTTACATAAATGAACGATTATTCCTCAATATCCTCTGCTGAGAAACAGGTTGAAATTGGCTGACCTGCTGCCACCATTGGCCATACCTTATCATCCTCATGAATCTGTGCATCAATCACACATGGTCTTCCAGATTCCATTGCCTTCTTAAATGCATCCTCAAATTCAGCAATTGTGGTTGCTCTGAAAGCTAACGCTCCCATTCCTTCTGCAATTTTTACAAAATCTGCATCATCATTTAAAATTGTATTTGAGTAATGCTTATTATAGAACAATGTCTGCCACTGACGTACCATTCCTAATACATGGTTATTAATTACAACCTGAATAATTGGAATATTGTAACGTGCTGCTGTCATAATTTCATTCATATTCATACGGAAGCATCCATCACCTGCAATATTAACAACAGTCTTATCGCTGCGACCAAGCTTAGCACCAATACAAGCACCTAAACCGTAGCCCATAGTTCCAAGACCGCCAGAGGTCAATAACTGTCTTGGCTCTTTGTACTTGTACATCTGTGCAGCCCACATCTGATGCTGTCCAACATCCGTTGTGATAATTGCCTCACCCTTTGTCAACTCATAAATCTTATTAATTGCAGTTGGACCAGTTAAAATATCTGTTGGATATGAGCTTGGGTACTTCTTATTTAATTCCTCAATCTCTTCCAACCATTCCTTATTATCCTTCTGCTCAATCATTGTATTAAGCTGTGCCAATACAATCTTTGCATCACCAACAATACTTGCATCTACAACGATATTCTTATTAATCTCAGCTGCATCTACATCAATATGTACAATTTTTGCATCATTTGCAAATTTCTTTGCATTACCAATTACACGGTCAGAGAAACGAGCACCAACTACGATTAATAAATCAGAGGCTGTTACACCAAAGTTTGATGTCTTTGTACCATGCATACCAACCATACCGGTATAATGTGGATCATTACCATCAAATACACCCTTACCCATCAAGGTATCACATACTGGAGCATCTACTAATTTTGCAAATTCTCTAAGTTCCTTATAAGCATCAGCGGCAACAACACCACCACCTACCATAATAAATGGTTTCTTTGCTTTTTTAATTAACTTTGCTACCTCTTCTAAATCCGATTCCTTAATTGTGCTAGTCTGATTAACAATCTTTTCAGGCTCTTTGTACTCGTAATCAGCAAGATTTGCTGTTACATCCTTTGTAATATCAACCAATACAGGACCTGGTCTACCAGTCTGTGCAATCTTAAATGCACGGCGAATGGTATCTGCCAACTCATGTACATTCTTAACGATAAAGCTATGCTTTGTCACTGGCATAACCACACCTGCAATATCAACCTCTTGGAAGGAGTCTTTACCAAGCATAGATACACCTACGTTTGCTGTAATTGCAACTAATGGAATGGAATCCATATATGCTGTTGCAATACCGGTTACAAGGTTTGTTGCACCAGGACCAGAGGTTGCCATACATACACCAACCTTACCTGTTGCTCTTGCATAACCATCTGCAGCATGGGAAGCACCCTGCTCATGAGAAGTCAACACATGAGTAATCTCGTCCTGATGATTGTAAAGTGCATCATAGACATTCAAAATGGTACCACCTGGATAACCAAATACTGTGTCAACACCTTGTTCTTTCAAACATTCAATTACGATTTCTGAACCTGTTAACTGTTTCATACTATCTTCTCCTAACTTATATTATTCGATGTTCATTTGAACATATTATCCATTCATCTAACTAAACAATGTTCATATAAACATTTTAACCTTTTGTCTCGTAACATTATAAATATATGTAATACGTTTTGCAAGCTTATTTCTCTTTTTCTTCATTCCTATTCTTGCTTGTATATACATAACAATTAGAACAATGCAATCTATTAAAATTCTAATACCGCTCCACGATTACCAGATGTTACCATCTTTGCATATCTTGCAAGATATCCAGTTGTCACCTTAGGCTCTCTTGGTGTCCAATTTGCCTTTCTCTTAGCCATCTCTTCCTCTGAAATGTCTAACTCCAAGCTGTGATTATCGATATCAATCTTGATGATATCGCCTTCTTCCACAAATGCAATCGGACCGCCAACTGCTGCTTCCGGAGAAACATGACCGATAGATGCACCACGGCTAGCACCTGAGAAACGACCATCTGTGATTAATGCTACCGATGAACCAAGTCCCATACCTGCAATAGCGGATGTAGGATTCAACATCTCTCTCATACCAGGACCACCCTTAGGACCCTCATAACGGATAACTACAACATCACCAGCAACAATCTTGCCACCCTTGATTGCTGCAATTGCATCTTCCTCACAGTCAAATACTCTTGCTGGGCCTTCATGCTTCATCATTTCAGGTACTACTGCAGAACGTTTTACAACAGAACCGTCTGGTGCAAGGTTACCCTTTAATACTGCTAAACCACCTGTCTCACTGTATGGATTATCCATTGGACGAATAACCTCTGGATTCTTATTTACATAACCCTCAACTGCTTCACCGATTGTCTTACCAGTAACTGTCATACAGTCTTCATTTAACAATCCCTTGCTCTTTAACTGGTTCATTACTGCGTATACACCACCAGCCTCATTTAAGTCTTCCATATAAGTAGGACCTGCTGGAGCTAAATGACAAAGGTTAGGTGTCTTTGCATTTACTTCATTTGCAAGTGCAATATCGAAATCAAATCCAATCTCATGGGCAATCGCTGGAATATGTAACATAGAGTTTGTAGAACAACCTAATGCCATATCAACAGTAAGAGCGTTCATAATCGCCTCTTTTGTAATGATGTCTCTTGGACGGATGTTCTTATTGTACATATCCATAACAGCCATACCTGCATGCTTCGCAAGCTTCAGTCTCTCAGAATATACAGCTGGGATAGTTCCATTTCCTGGAAGACCCATACCAAGCGCCTCTGTTAGGCAGTTCATAGAGTTCGCTGTATACATACCAGAGCATGATCCACAGGTTGGACATGCCTTACATTCGAATTCATTTACATCCTCTTCACTCATGGTACCAGCAGCATAAGAACCAACTGCCTCAAACATAGAAGAAAGGGAAGTCTTATGACCCTTTACATGACCTGCAAGCATTGGACCACCAGATACAAATACGGTTGGTACATTCACTCTTGCTGCTGCCATCAAAAGTCCTGGCACGTTCTTATCACAGTTTGGAATCATAACCAATGCATCAAACTGATGTGCAATTGCCATACACTCTGTAGAGTCTGCAATCAAATCTCTTGTTACCAAAGAATATTTCATACCAATGTGTCCCATTGCGATACCATCACATACTGCAATCGCTGGGAACATAATTGGTGTACCACCTGCTGCTGCAACACCAAGCTTAACTGCCTGTGCAATCTTATCTAAGTTCATATGACCTGGTACAATTTCATTGTATGAACAAACAATACCAACTAAAGGCTTTTTCATTTCTTCCTCAGTCATACCTAAAGCATTAAATAAGGATCTGTGTGGTGCTTGTTGCATACCTGTTTTAACATTATCACTCTTCATACTCATTCTCCTTTTTTTCGTTGTGTTTTTACAAAAATATTTATTATGATGCTAATATAAGAGCTAGTACACCAACTCCCATTAGTAAAATATTCGCATAAATTGCTGAATTATTTCCTACAATATATACTTTCTGATGATTATTTGGATTATAATATACTTTTATTTCTTCTCCTTCTACATATTTGCGAAATTTCGAACTTTCATTGCACTCCATCATTTTTTCTTGCCCCTGATATGTAATTCGCACCACTGGCGTATATTCATTTTTATTACGCTCATTACGAACCACGACACCATTCAAAATAATGGCAGCCCTACGAAAATATATTGCATACAAGGTAGCACATACAGAATATACAATTAAAATGATTCCTATTACAAGTAGGCGGTTAATCAACATTACTATCTGCCTCCGTTAATCATCCAATTCTATCACAAATTAGCGTTCCCATCTCGGAACAGCTCACTAACTGTGTTCCTTCTGATACAATATCACAGGTTCTGTATCCATCAACCAATACCTGCTTCACTGCTGCTTCCACTGCATCTGCTTCTGTGTCTAAGTCTAATGAGAAGCGTAACAACATTGCTGCGGAAAGAATGGTTGCAATTGGATTTGCCTTGTTCTGTCCTGCAATGTCTGGAGCAGAACCGCCACTTGGTTCATACATACCAAACTTGGTTTCATTTAAGGAAGCGGAAGCCAACATGCCGATAGAACCAGTTACCATAGAAGCCTCATCAGACAAAATGTCACCAAACATATTCTCTGTTAAAATCACGTCGAACTGTGCTGGGTCCTTTACTAACTGCATTGCACAGTTATCAACCAACATATGCTCCACTTCTACCTCTGGATAATCCTTTGCTACTTCGTTGACAACTGCTCTCCAAAGTCTCGATGAATCCAATACATTTGCCTTATCAACAGAAGTCACCTTCTTACGTCTCTTCATAGCAATGTCAAAACCACGAATTGCAATTCTACGAATCTCATCTTCAGAGTAAGTCAATGTATCAATTGCCTTTTTCTTGCCATTCTCTTCGATTGTCTTGCGCTCGCCAAAGTATAAACCACCAGTAAGCTCACGCATAATCATCATATCAAAGCCCTTATCTGCAATCTCTTCCTTCAACGGACATGCACCCTTTAACTCTGGGTAAAGAAGTGCTGGACGAAGATTTGCAAACAAGCCTAACTCCTTACGAATCTTTAAAAGTCCTGCCTCTGGTCTTAAATGTGGTTCTAACTTATACCATGGTGAAGTATTGGTATCACCACCGATAGAACCAAGAAGTACTGCATCTGCTTCCTTTGCTTTCGCTACTGCCTCATCTGTAAGAGGTACACCGTGTGCATCGATGGAACATCCGCCCATCAAAAGCTGCTCATAATTGAATGTATGACCAAACTTCTCTCCTACCTTATCAAGTACCTTCATTGCCTCAGAGACAACCTCAGGGCCGATACCATCACCTTTAATTACTGCTAAATTGTAGTTCATAATGTCTCCTTTACTATCGATACAAGGTTCCACCACCGACCTTAATCGTAATCTTACCATTACGTAAGTCTGTAGTTTTCTTTGTAATTTTACTCTTCTTAATCTTAATCGTTACCGGTCTAATACTATTGGCTGGTGCTTTTATCTTGAACCTGGAATATTTCTGTTTTGCAATCTTTTTTCCATCCTTATAGACAGTGATGGTTAAGTTCTTCAGATACGTACCAGTCTCACTATAGTTATTCAAAAAGTGACCATTAATAATATAGTTTCCTTTTGAATCACGCTTGATCTTCGTGAAACCAAATGCTGCAATATTCTTAGGATATGCTGAAGCTTTCTTCGGATACTTTTCTAAATTCTTACGTTCATTTGGTTTGACATTTATATCACAAGTCAATGTAGTTCCAACAGCAGTTGCTGTAATTTTTACTTTTCCTTTTTTCTTTGTTGTTACAACACCTTTCGCATTAACTGTTGCAATTTGAGTATTAGATGATTTCCATTCAACCTTCACTCCATCCGTTACTTTAAGTGTAACCGTAGCACCGGCACCTAAGGTTGCTTTTGTTTTATTTAATTTGAATTTACCTACAGTAACTGTACACTGCATGGTAACGCCATTATTCATTGCTGTAATTACTGCACTACCGGTACCAACACCTGTAACCAAGCCAGTCTCTGAAACGGTTGCTATACTTGCATCAGAAGATGACCATGTAGTTGTTCCACTTGGGTTTGTTATCACCAACTGATATGTCTGACCAAACTTCAGTGTTACCTCTTCATCTTCCATATATGTTCCAGTCAATATAATCTTTGTTGTATAAGAACCCTTATATTTTTCATAAATTGTGGACTGTTTTGTGCAATACAATTCCTTGACACTACACATATACATTGCGCTTTGTTCCAGCTTCACATCATCACAATTTACAATTAATTTCTCAATTGTAGTTGCGTAAAAAGCATTCTCTGAAATGGTTTCTAACCCAGTCGGAAATGTCATCTCTGTAATCGTTCCACCATGTGAAAATGCTGCTTCTCCAATTGTTTTTATTGTACTGGCAAGCTTAACATTCTTTAATTCTGAGCAACTTGAAAACATATATGGCTCCACAGCTGTACATCCCTCTTCAAACACTACTGAAGTCAGTTTTCGACAGCCTATATATGCTGCTTTGCCCCATACCTTTACTGTGTTCGGTACAGTAACAGCGGTCAAATCATTCTGCGCAAATGCATATTCTTCTACTGTTGTAACAGAGGAAGGGATTTCTATAGTTTTCAATGCACACCCTTGAAACGCCTCTTTTCCAATATACTCTAAGCTTTCTCCTAAAAAGGTAACCTTTTCAAGACTTTCACTATTGTAAAATCCTTTTTCTTCTATCCGCTTCACTGTTGCAGGAATTGTTACTGTTTTTAAATCTGAATATAAAAAACAATCCACCGAACTAACCGTATACCCATCAATTGTTGACGGTACAACCACATCTGTATCATCTCCGATATATCCTACCAAACTCACAGTTCCATCATCTAATACATCATAGCGATAATCACCAGACGTTTTATATGCATAACTTACATCCACCTGCATTAAGGTTACCAAGCAAATTGTAATCAAAAGACCGAAAAAGCTTTTGATATTCCATCTTTTGTTCATACCCTACCTCCTCATGCTCTACAATATCTGAGTGTTTTTTCTATCCCTTACCATTTACTTATTGTTAATATAATTAACCAATCCCTCTGCCTTAATAATCTCCTGCATAAATGGAGGGAATGCCTGACCCTTGAACTCTGTGCCCTTCGTCTTGTTGTAAATCATACCGCTATCGAAATCGATTTCGACCTCATCACCAGCGTCAATTCCCTTTGCAGCCTCTGGACACTCAATGATTGGAAGTCCAATATTAATTGCATTGCGGTAGAAAATGCGGGCGAAGGTCTCAGCGATAACACAGCTGATACCACTTGCCTTAATTGCAATTGGCGCATGTTCTCTAGAAGAACCGCAACCAAAGTTCTTGTTTGCTACCATAATATCACCAGGCTTTACACGATTTACAAAGTCCTTATCAATATCCTCCATACAGTTCTTAGCAAGCTCTGCTGGGTCAGATGAATTCAAATATCTTGCTGGAATGATAACGTCTGTATCCACGTTATCACCATATTTATGTACAATACCATGTGCTTTCATGTTCTATATCCTCCTATCTTATAAACCTAATTCGCATGGACAAGAAATCTTACCTGTCACTGCAGAAGCTGCTGCCACTGCTGGTGAAGCTAAATAAATCTCGGAATCTACATGTCCCATACGTCCTACGAAGTTACGATTGGTTGTTGCCACTGCCTTCTCGCCTGCTGCAAGAATACCCATATGTCCACCAAGACATGGACCACAGGTTGGTGTGGATACAACTGCACCTGCCTCAATAAATGTCTTAAGAAGTCCTTCTTCCATTGCCTGCAAATAAATTGCCTGTGTTGCTGGAATTACGATAACACGAAGTCCCTTTGCACATTTCTTGCCTTCTAATACTTTAGCAGCCACTCTCAAGTCCTCAATACGACCATTTGTACAAGAACCGATGACTACCTGATCAATCTTAATCTCAGGAACCTCACTAATTGGCTTTGTATTCTCTGGTAAATGAGGGAATGCAACAGTTGGCTCTAACTCACTTAAATCAATTGTATAAGTCTCATCATATACCGCATCCTCATCTGCTTCGTATACGGTATATTCCTTAACCGAATGTTCCTTCATATATTCAATCGTCTTCTCATCTACTGGGAAGATACCATTTTTGGCACCAGCTTCAATTGCCATGTTTGCCATAGAGAAACGATCATCCATAGAAAGATTTGCAATACCGTCACCTACAAACTCCATAGACTTGTAAAGTGCACCATCTACACCGATTAAACCAATAATATGTAAAATCACATCCTTACCACTTACCCATTTCTTAGGCTTGCCTGTCAAAATGAACTTGATAGCAGAAGGAACCTTGAACCATGCCTTACCGGTAGCCATACCAGCAGCCATATCTGTAGAACCTACACCTGTAGAAAATGCTCCAAGTGCTCCATATGTACAAGTATGAGAATCTGCACCGATACATGTTTCTCCAGCTACAATTAAGCCTTTTTCAGGAAGTAATGCATGCTCAATACCCATCTCACCAACATCGAAAAAGTTTGTAATGTTGTGTGCACATGCATACTCTCTTACACATTTACAGTGCTCTGCACTCTTAATATCCTTATTTGGTGTGAAATGGTCTAATACCATTGCAATCTTATCCTTATCAAACACCTCGTCTGTCTTAAACTTATCCATCTCATGGATTGCAACTGGTGTTGTTACGTCATTACCTAATACCAAATCTAAGTCTGCCTCGATTAACTGTCCAGCTGAAACCTCTGGTAAGCCAGCGTGTGCAGCTAAGATTTTCTGTGTCATTGTCATTCCCATAACACGTCACTCCTTTTCTTTTCCTTCATGATATTTGTAATCATTCACAACCTATTACATAATCCGTCAGTTATGAATAATTCGTTATTAAATAGATTTTATCACTAAAAATATATCATATATATATTCATAATCATAATATATATATCGAATATTTATGATAACTTAAAGTTATAAATACCTTTTCAAATACAACCTTTCCTATTATAATATTATTGTTAGGTTTAATCAACCAAAAATCGACAGAAATGTATTGAAAAATATAGATATTTTCAATGTTTTGAGTAACGGTACAGTTATTAGAAGAATGATTATAAAAATGATAAATAAACAGGAGGTAACAATGGAACAAAATCTTAATTATTATAAAATCTTCTATGAAGTGGCCAAAGCTGGCAACATCAGTAAAGCAGCAGAAAGCTTATATATCAGCCAACCAGCAATTTCAAAATCTATTAACAAATTAGAACAGTCTCTAAACCACACTCTCTTTATCCGAAGCAAGAAGGGTGTAACACTTACCGAGGAAGGTCAAACCCTGTTTCAACATTTAGCCTCTGCCTTTGAGTCCATTGAAAATGCAGAAAAGACCTTGAAGCGTATTGGACAGCTAGGATTAGGCCAGTTACGAATTGGAGTGTCCACTTCCCTTTGCAAATACATATTACTGCCCTATCTTCAGGACTTTATCCAAGAAAATCCTCATGTCAAGGTTTCCATCGAATGTAATCCGACCTATGAGACAATTCAATTATTACAACAGGGAAAGATTGATATTGGACTGATTTGTGAAACACCATTAGATAAGCAGTTTCAGTTTATGCCACTGCGCTCTATTCAGGATACCTTTGTTACGACCCAAACCTATTTGGATAATTTGATTTTAAGAGAACAGGATTCCATTGAAGAACATAACTATAATCACATTAATATCGAAAGAGACACAGCACACAGGAATACTATCCAAATGGATAACACATATATAGATACTGTTAATATGAATGAACCTCTCATAGACTTTGCTATAAACGATAACGAGCATTTGAGACACCTGCCAAATGTCACAGGTTTGCTATTTTTCTCTGAACCCTCGCCACAACCAGTAGAAAACACACTGACTACGAAAGAAATCATAGAAAAATCCAATCTCATGCTTCTCGACAAAGGAAACATTTCTAGAAA
>JAGAQX010000218.1 GCA_017622535.1 Lachnospiraceae bacterium
ATGCCGGCGACCGGAATCGAACCGGTACGGGAGTATAAGTCCCGCAGGATTTTAAGTCCTGTGCGTCTGCCAGTTCCGCCACGCCGGCTTTTTAATTAAGATGTCACACCTAACTCCTCGAGTCTACGGCTCATACTCTGGCTACGTCTTACAACTAACCAGTGCTTGACATCAACTGGACGGAGGTGGATTCGAACCACCGAAGCAATATGCAGCAGATTTACAGTCTGTCCCCTTTGGCCACTCGGGAATCCGTCCATTTATTCAATTGGTCTTTTATGACCGTCTGTCATTATATATCAAGAAAAGCAAAAAAGCAAGTACAAAATGAAGCCTAAAATAGTCTCCAAAATGCACTTGCCTATTTATATGTTCTTATTCTGCCTTCAAAACAATTGCAGAAATCTTTGGCATAGAAATAAACAACTGATTATTCTCAACTCTATGCACCTTCGGCTCTAAAATATAGTTTTCCTCTGTGGTTAAAATCAACTGCTTCAACGTATCGCCATTTCTCATACCTAAACGGTCCACATCTAAACTCAGATTCACTTCTTCATAATTATTATTCATCACAATAATCATTTTGTCCTTACGATTAAAACGGCCATAGGCAATCACCTTGTGAGCACCATGTAGAAACATAACAGAACCACGCTTTAGGACTTCATTTTCTTTGTGAATACGAATCATGTCACGGTGGAACAAAATCAAATCCTTATCCTCGTATCCCCAAGGATAGGTTCGTCTGTTATCCGGATCTGTCCATCCACACATACCGGCCTCATCACCATAATAAACGGTAGGTGCTCCTGGCCAGGTCATCTGGAATACAACCGCCTCACGAAGCACACCGCGATTCACATTCTCATTAGCTGCATCTGGTCCCATAGTATGGGTACGTCCTACACGACGATTTGTACGAGTTAAAAATCTAGAATGATCATGGTTGGAAAGCTCATTCATAGAAACCTCCAACGACTGCTGATGAAAACGGCTCATATGATGGCGCAAGGAACCAATAAACGCATCTGGATTACCAAGTAAATCACCACGGAATTCATCTGAATGCTTCTCCACACCTGTAAGGAACCAAGTGATTGGCTCCATGAATGCATCATAGTTCATAACCGTATCCCACTGATCACCCTTCAGCCAATTATAAGGGTCACCATAGTGCTCAGCCAATATGATTGCATTTGGATTTGCTTCCTTTACCACCTTACGAAAATCTCTCCAAAACTTATGGTTAAATTCCTCCGAATGTCCCAAATCCGCCGCGACATCTAATCTCCAACCGTCTACATTGTAAGGAGGAGAAACCCATTTACGACCTATATCCAATATATACTGATAAAGCTCCTCAGAACCCTCATAATTCAATTTTGGCAAAGTATCATGTCCCCACCACCCATCATAGGTAGGATTATACGGGAACGCATTCTCATCATGAAACTTAAAGAAATTATGGTATGGGCTATCCTTCGCAGGATAAGCACCCTTTTCATATCCCTCTTGATTTTCATAAATCAACTCTCGATCTAACCACTTGTTAAAGGAGCCGCAATGGTTAAACACTCCATCTAAAATGATCTTCATTCCACGACGGTGTACTTCCTCCACTAGCTCAAGAAACAACTCATTACTTGCTTCCAAGTTCTCTTTATTTGTCACACGTGTAATGTATCTGGTGGAATTCTTATTCAGCGTATCACCATGCTGTAAGCACTCTCCTTCATCCTTCACAATTCTTCCGAAATGTGGATCAATATAATCATAATCCTGAATATCATACTTATGGTTTGAAGGAGACACAAAAATTGGATTCAAATACAAAACTTCTACTCCCAAATCCTGCAAATAATCAAGCTTATTCATAACACCCTGCAAATCTCCGCCATAAAAACAACGCACATCCATTGCATCTGGATATTTGCCCCAATCAGTAATTCTACGTGTGCCCTCACCGATATAGAAATATTCATTATCCAACACATCATTACTCATATCGCCATTGCAGAAACGGTCAACATAAATCTGATAGAACACTGCACCCTTTGCCCAATCGGGTGTTGTGAATCCTGGAGTAATCACAAAATTATAAGTCGGATTCACGCCCGTCTGCACACCGAGCTTATTGTAATAACAAATCGAATTACCGGCCACAATTTCAAAATAATACTCAATCCTCTCATGTTCTACTGGAGGTAAGGTGTAGGCAAAATAGTCAAAAGAGTGATCCGATTCTTTGACACACATCTCATAACGTTCACCGTCACAAATCAAGTAAACAACATCCACATTACTTTTTGCAGTACGAAACTTCAATGTCACCGCATCTCCCGGCATCGGTTCCGCAGGAATACAATAATCACCAGTTCCATCGCAAAACAATGACTCCGGACGCAATGCCGGCTTGTTGTTAAATATATAATTGAGAATTTTCTGTGTTTTATTCAAGCTCTTAAATGAATGACTCATATCTATCCTCCATCATGAAATACTCTTTCATGAATATCTTCTATAATCCTTCTATTGTGCAAATAGCGAAAATATCCACACATGCAATATTTTACCTTATTCTTACAAATATAGCAATGAATTTCACAGCAAAAAGAAAGGAGAACGCATCACGAAATGATATTGTTCTCCTTATAGAAACTACTTCGTTTTATTCTTTCTGTGTTTTTGAATTTGAGACACAATCACAGCAATAAATGTTGCTGTAATCACATCTGCTACAATAATAGCCAGGATTACTACCCAAGCATATAAATACGCTCTATATAAGATATTCTGTTCACAGACAACTGCTGTGACATCACCACCTAAAAGCTGGCTATTCTTTGTCATTGTACGGTAATAATAATTGGACATTCCAATCAAATCTCTTTTTCTAGAATCATAAGTACCATTTAATCCTTCTTCAAGAAGTTTCTGTCGTTCCTTCTGTGAGAAGCCCTTGCCATTTAATGTACAATCACTCATAACAAAGTAATCTCCCGAGCCATCACAGGTGTAAGGATACGATGCTTCTGTTATACTATACTGATCTAACTTCTCAGCAATCTCATAACGCTTTAATTTTTCTGCATTCGGCACATCAAACTCCATAGTTTCCACCAAAGCAAAATCCGTCACTTCTATTATCGAATCTGTGGAGTTCTCAGGCAACATACTCTCTACTTTATAAAGGCTCACCTTTTCCGGAAGTAATTGATTATCATCAAGGTAGAAGCTTTCAAAAACAAGCTGATAATATCGGTAACGCTCCACCATTTCCTTGGTACTCTTGTCATAAGAATAGAAGCTGTCCTTCGAACACCTGCGGTACATGTTCAAAATCTCTTCATTTTCCACCTGAAAATAATTGCGGTAAGCCTCGTCCTCAGTTTTCAATCTAAGGCAAACACAAACCATGTCTTCCTCTAAAAACCAATTCCCATCTGGTAACATGAAGTCAAATACCATACCTGTATTATTGTAAATAAGCATCCCCTGCTGCACACTTAATCTTCTCTGTTCCTGTTGTTCTTCCTCTGTCAATTCTCTGCCAATCAACTCGGAATAACCATACTCATCAGCGACCTTTTTTTTCTGATCCAAGTCATCAACCATTCGCTGAGCAACATTCAATACCAAGGATTGTTTCTCTTGTTCTCGATCTATAATTCTTATAACACCTAATTCGATTATCAATATAATCACAAATGTGACAATTCCAAAAAGTAACCATTTTTTTAATTTTTTCTCTCTCAATCTACACACCCTCCTCCTTCGGCGCTTCCAAATCAGGAAAGACATCCAGCTTTGTTCCACATTCTCATAACATTACAACTGATTTCTAATAACAAACATAGCATATATGCATTGTAATGTCGAACTATTTTTTCATTTATATACAATACATAATATGCTCACAAAAAGTTTCAAAAAAATCTAGAATATACCTCTTCAATGAGCCACGCTGCACATCCACGCGTGGCTCATTTTACACGCAAGTAAAAAGGACAGCCAACCGATCGACTGTCCTTTCTGGAGAAGGTATTTTTTTGTTACTTATGGGGTGTAGCAAAAAAACTATATAATGTATTGGGGGGGTTACAAGTATTATTATATCCATTTTGCTTTGAAAGTGTTCACAAACAATCATTTATTTTCAAAAAACTTTTGTGCAAAACGTCAAAACCCTTTGGATATAGTTACCAAAACCGACCCTTTTTTGTCTACTTTGTTTAAATGAAACGTTTCCCACCAACATTTTGAACAAATTGCACAACAAATTTCGACTTAGTATCTCTACTAAAACACCATATTTGTCGAACAATTCTTGAAATTATGCTGGTGTAGCTCCATTTTCTTCAAACAATGACTCGAATTCTTCTCTGTCAATACGCTCCTTCTCAAGTAAACGTTCTGCACATCTGTGCAATACATCCAAGTTGTCTTCAAGAATCTTTCTTGCCTCTGCATAACATTCATCCACAATACGTTTCACTTCTCTATCAATTGCAGATGTAGTCTGTTCACCTAACATCTTACGATGTCCGATATCTCTTCCGACAAAGGTTTCTTCTTCATTATCCGTCTCATAATTGATAAGCCCCAATTCTTCAGACATACCATACTTCACCACCATTGCACGGGCTGCGGCAGTTGCCTGCTTGATATCCTGTGATGCCCCTGTACAGATATCCTTCTGTGTCAATTCCTCTGCAATACGTCCTCCGAGACATACCTTGATATCATTAAGCATCTTTTCCTTGGAAGTGTGTACATTATCATTCTCAGGAAGTGGCATGGTATAGCCGGCTGCGCCCTGCCCTGTTGGAATAATGGATACCGTGTACACCGGTCCTACTCCCTTCAACAAATGGAACAAAATCGCATGCCCAGCCTCGTGATATGCTGTAATTCGCAAATCTTCCTTAGGAATCACACGTGACTTTCTCTCTGTACCAATTCCAACCTTGATAAAGGCCTTATCCACATCCTCTTTTATAATAAACTTACGGTTATCCCTTGCTGCAATAATCGCAGATTCATTCATCAAATTTTCCAAATCCGCACCAGCAAAGCCTGCTGTTGTTCTCGCAATTTCTTGTAAATCTACATCTTCACTCAACGGTTTCTTCTTTGTATGAACCTTAAGAATCTCTTCTCTACCTTTTACATCCGGTCTACCCACATTAACTTTTCGATCAAAACGACCTGGACGAAGAATTGCTGGATCCAAAATATCCACACGGTTCGTAGCAGCCAATACGATAATTCCTTCATTCACGGAGAAACCATCCATCTCAACCAACATCTGATTCAAGGTCTGTTCACGCTCATCGTGACCACCACCAAGACCAGTACCTCTACGTCTTGCCACTGCATCAATCTCATCAATAAAAACAATACAAGGTGCATTGCGCTTTGCTTCTGCAAACAAATCTCTTACACGAGATGCACCAACACCAACGAACATCTCCACGAAATCAGAACCCGAAATCGTAAAGAACGGAACATGTGCCTCTCCAGCAACCGCTTTTGCAAGTAAGGTCTTACCAGTTCCTGGAGGACCTACCAACAAAATACCCTTTGGAATTCTCGCACCTAATTCCACATATTTGCTAGGACTCTTCAGGAAGTCTACCACTTCCTCCAAATCCTCTTTCTCTTCTCTCAAACCAGCTACATCTTCAAAAGTCGTCTGATTATCCGCATCAGAGGTCATCTTTGCACGGCTCTTTCCAAAATTCGCCATAGAACCGCCACCACCGCCAGCACCATGCATACCAACCATCATCATCATAATTGCAACAAATGCAATGATTCCCACAATATATGGTAACATTTTCTCAAGCATGCCTGGACGAACCACATCGCTCATCTGGAATATAATTTTGGAATCCTTGGTAATAATCTTATCACATAAATTCTTGAATTCATTCACATCTGTGACATAAAAAATTACTCGGGAATAATCCTTCATAGTCACTTCAACCGTACCAGTTGGCACTTCCGCATTCTGTTGTACATAGACACTTACCACATCGCCAGCCTTGACATCCGCCTCGAAATCTGCTTCTGTATAGGTCATGTCTACATTCTGATTTCCATTTTGTATCAATACCAAAACACCAATAATCAGTGCAAAGAAAATGATATAGGAAATCAAGCTTCTTTTAACATTTTTGTTCATAGTTTACTAGTCTCCTTCTAAAATCTAGGACTTTACCACACCGATATATGGAAGATTGCGATACTTTTGTGCATAATCTAAGCCATATCCGACTACAAATTCGTCTGGTATAACAAAACCACAATAATCTGTGTTCACATCTGCCACTCTGCGGTCCGGTTTATCCAACAAAGTAATAATCTTAAGACTTGCTGGATTTCTGCCCTCTAATAAATGTTTCAAGTGGAACAAAGTATTGCCAGAATCTACAATATCCTCCACAATCAAAACATCTTTCCCCTCTATATCTTCATCCAATTCCTTCTTCACCGTAATATGTCCTGCAGACACCATTCCATCACCATAAGAAGAAACTGACATAAAGTCCATCGTTACCGGAATTGTAATTCTTTTGGCTAATTCACAAGCAAAGAATACACTTCCTTTCAAAATTATAACCAAATGTAACTCCTTGCCGGCATAATCTTTGCTAATCTGGTCTGCCAGCTCACAAATCTTCGCATCAACTGCTTCTTCTGTAATCATTACGTCAATTTGATGATCCATCACTATACTCCTTCGTATGTCACTTTCATAATAATAGTACTTTGTGTAGTTACTTTATACGTTTCACATCTGCGCTTACCCAAAATCCACAATACATTATTGCCAGCAGCCAACACAAAAATACTCTTGCGTTGCTCCACAGGAATTTTCGCATCGATAAAATAACGCGACAGCTTTTTCCGACCTCCTGATTCTGTAACAACCAATGAATCTTCTGATTTGGAAACCCGAACACACAACGTATCTTTTATTGTATCACATTCAAAATATTTCGTATAGTTGTTTTTGGAATTTATTGCTTCCTGTACCAAACAATCCCATTCCTTTTTCGAATACTGTTCTCGGTAAAAAAATATCATTTTTAAATGCTTCTTTCCCGGTAACTCAATCAACTGTTCTTTCACTTCAAAGAAATCAGCAGGCGAAACGAGAATCTCTAGCTCTTGAAGCTTTGCAGCATCTTGCTCCATCTCTTCTAAGCTTTTCCTAATTATCAACTTTTCATACGATATTTCTGCTTCTACACCATAGGGCAGCGACAATTTCTTACCACTTTGCTTTTGTAGTAATTCATACACCGTCTCCACATGGACACTTCCAATATCCTTTTTTCTGCCACAGACCTTCACCAGCATTCCATATATCACAGCTTTGGCAAAAATCTTTTCTTGTTGCAATAAATGCTCTCGCTCACACCAACAATTACATACAACTTCTTTACAGCTCCGAATCTCTTCATCCTTTATTTTAGATGTGAAACCCAAAGCTTCACTCACATGCTGCGTCGCAACTCGCACATGCTCACTTATATAAATATCCACCGCTCGCTGAAAATATGCTTGATACGCATTCATCTCCTCAGCGAATCCCGCCATATGATACACAGCCTGCGCATTCACCTGCTCCAACACCGGAATTACCTGATTACGAATACTATTACGGGCATATTGATTGTCTGCGTTCGTCACATCCTCTTTCCAGCCCACCTTTTTCTCCCGAAGCCAATCTACAAGCTCTACCTTTCTACAGGATAATAGCGGACGAATAATCTTGCCATCTGTCACCGGACGCATTCCCCCTGCACCAGCCAAACGACTTCCACGTACTAAATGAAACAACAATGTCTCTGCCTGATCATCCATGTGATGCGCCACCGCAACTTTATCTGCACCGACCTGGCTTATAACCTGCTCAAAACACTGGTACCGATATAGGCGTCCCATTTCTTCCTCGGACATACCTTGCTCTTTTGCCATTGCCGGAATATCGGCTTCAAAAAGATAAAATGGCACCTCCAGCTTATTACAGAGCATTCTTACATACTCCGCATCCTCCGCAGCCTCCGCACGAATCCCATGATTCACATGCACCACATAAAGCTGTAACTCCCACTCCTCTCGTAATTCCTGCAACACAAGAAGAAGAGCCACCGAATCCGCACCTCCAGATACACCAACCACAATTCCATCCTTCTTATTCAGCATATGAAAGGACTGTATATACTGCCTTACCTTTTGTAACATGTTACCACCTCTGTATATTACCGTTTCCAAAGTCCCGCTACCAGCACCGTGCTATCATCCCTCATAACTCCTCGCTGCATACGACAAACCTCTTCCAAAATGTTTTCTGCCATTGCTTGAGCATTGCAAGTGTCCTGCTTTGCTATGATATCCGCCAGACATTTCTCTTTGTTCTCAAAAATAATACCATCCAACACTCCATCGCTTACCATAACTAGCATATCCCCATGATATAGCTTTCTTTGACAAGTGTCAAACTCCACTTGCTCCAACACGCCAACTGGCAAAGAAGTAGAACGAATATATTCAATTGTATCCTTCCTCTTTATAAATGTGGTAGAAGCCCCTAGTTTAATAAAATCTGCCTCTCCCGTATAGAAATCAATCACTGCTAAATCCAGAGAAGAGCTCACCTCACCATCCGCAAGAAAACTTACAAAGGAATTCAGCAACTCGATTGCCAGTTCCTTACAAAACCCTGCCGACAATAGCTGCTCTAAAAGCTCTACCACCTGTTCACTTTTCACATGTGCATTTTCACCAGTACCCATTCCGTCCGATAACATTAGTACTGCCTTTTGAATATCTATTTTAGACACAGAAAAATTGTCTCCACACATCTCTTCCCCTGTTCGATTTTTTCTTACCACACCCGCAGTCAGCATATACTTTCCCTCTTCCACAAAAGAAAATACGCTTTCTTCTTGTGTTACTGTACAAGAGCCGCGCCCTACACAGGTCAGAGATTTTCCTAAGATTTTTTCCACACGCTCCGTTAGCTGTTCTCCTGTCACCACGCAGTCCTTGCTACTGTAACAGCTTATATATACCTTCACTCTCTCTTCCTTATCCTTAACAAGTAGCGCTTTCGTTACTACCACACCAAGTCTCCGAAGACTCTCTGTTATTCTCCCTTCAAAAAGCTCTGTCTGCACAGATTGATCCGCAATCTCTGCCGGAAAAGTAGTAATAATATCCCCCACCTGTCCAAGCTGTCGAATAAAATTTTTTCTCAACTCCGCCAAGCGATTGCTTTGAAACTCCACTACATTCAACAAGGATATCCCATCTCCACTCAGATAAACGTTGCTCAGCCCGTGAGGTTCAAAGGCATTGCGTTCACTTTCATGTTCCGATAACATTTTTTCCATGGCTAAAAATGCTTGTCCAAAATCATAAATTCTATTTTTAGTAGCCTCCTGAACCAACAAATCCTGTGACACAGCTGTACTTCCATCTTTTACTTGAGAAACCCTTCGCATCCACCTTTGGGGTGTGATAAAAAACAGCACTGATGACATTACAGCACCAATCAGCATCTCTCTTTCCAACAGACTCGTGTCATACAAATATCCCACTAATATGTATCCTGCAAGGAAGGCTAGCAGTACACCTACCTTGCCCAAATCCTTCAACAAGGCAATCATACAGGACAACAAAATCATCACTGCTAGAAAACCCACCTGTTCCAATTGAAATGCCAGTACCATACCAACCACAGCACCTGTAGCCATACCCACACTGCTCTCAAAACGATAGCTGTTATATAAAAGCAAAAAGCTGCAAATTAAAAACAATACATTTATTGGCTTCGTTATCACCGGACAACCAAACAGCCCTACCACCATCAATGCAAATAATCCGATAAAGCGCTCATTTGTTGCAAACATTCTTCTTGTTCCCACTCGAAATGCAATAAATGCCTGTTCAAACAACAACACAAAGCAAGAAACAATCACACCCTCCAACAGCGCATACAAGAGACTTACATCCTGTCTAGTTACAATATACTGATACGGCATACTAAAGGCCCAGAGTATCATCCCTGAAGCTAACGCTATCTGATGATTGTTCGAAAACACCCGCTTACGATCTGTTCGATTTAATAGTACTAACAAAAAGAGCAAAATCATGGAATATCTCACTGCCGCTTCCACCCTAGTCGTACTAAGAATACCCACAATCATGATAGAAAACAGGCTAATACTACTTTTCTCCTGTAAATATGCCGCCATAAAAAAAGGCACAACAAAGGGATACATTCCAAGCAGTTGACATCTTGCGACCAAAAACGCCAGAATATGTATCCCTATTTTTTCAACCAAACACCGCATCTTGGTTCCCTCCCACGTAATAAAGTGGGAATAGTATATATGATTATAATAATGAAAAATGTCACATAACGACGTAATTATACGCAATATGTGACACTTCTATTTGTTCTCCGGTTCAATTAAAATCTCATCTGGATATACCAATCCAAGCTTCTCCTTTGCAACCTCTTCCATATATTTCTTCGTCTGCATGTATTTTTCCAGCTCTTCTAGATCCTTGGTCCGTTGCTCTTCACTGGCAATCTCTTTCTCAATAGCAGCTCTTTTCTCCGCCAATTCGTCTCGTTGCTGCTTCAGTGTAAATGTTCGAATACCTAAAACCAAGCAAAAAATGACCACTACAAACGCAACAATTGGCAAACCTTTTTTATTCTGTTGTTTCTTCTTTTTTCTTCTCTTGCTCATGTTGTCACCTATTTTCCAAATTGTACAACCTGCCATCCTTACAAGTACTACATTCGTATAACATTCAACTAAAAATCAGATTCATCTACTCTTCATAGCCATTTTAACTTCTGACGCTATATTTTTCAATGATTTTCTCATTTTCTCCTGCAATATCAATAATGGTTTTTGAAGCTTTGCGTGAATTTTCTCCCAGTAAGGAAGTAATTTCCTCACAATAAACAACAACAATCTGCTAACAGTCAACATATACACCAGCATGCCAAGAAACATACCTAAAAAGGCATATCCCCGCAACATTCCCTGGTTATAATAAAACAGTGTACGAAAAACCATCCAAGCAGTAAAAACCCAATAAACCAAGTCCTCCACATCCACCACCCAATCTTGGTGAGGAATCAAGAGCCGAAAAATGCGTATGCCATCGTAAACAAGAGCAAGTGCTGCGCCTAGCATCAGACAAATCAAGAACAATTGTATTTCGTCATAGATTAGCTCCGCCATTCTTTCACCTACTTAAACAATCGTTCAAAAAAACCATTCTCGCCCTTTAAGCCCGGTTTCATATCTGAATAGGTAAAAGAATCTACCCTTCCGTCAATCTCAACCTCTCCCTTATCTAGGGTAAGTTTCGTCACATTCAACTCATTTCCTTTGATTAACAACATCCCCTGTTCCGTCTCTAACAAAACCTCATTAGGGTCAAAGGAAATAACTGCATTTACGCCTGTAATTACACCCGTTCCTCGATTATTCAAAGTAATTCTCTGTCCTCTTGTATTACGAACTTCTTCCATGCTTATTCCGCCTTTCTATTCATCCACCTGCACATTGTAACAATATTCTTATGATTCATTGCAATACATTTATGTGCACATCAAACATCTTGATTTATCTTATGACGGATAAGCCTGATATATGATTATAAGTATTGAAACATTTCCTTTGCATCTTCCTTCTTCGTAGATTCTACAATCTGTGTAACCTCTACTGCTACATTTTTATTACCAAAGGAAATATCGATGCGGTCTCCCACCTTTACATCCACCGACGCCTTTGCAACACGGCCGTTCACCATGACTCTTCCTGCATCACAGGCTTCATTGGCCACGGTTCTTCTTTTGATTAATCTTGAAACCTTTAAATATTTATCTAATCTCATGTCAATTCCTTTCTCAAGCTTCGCTTGCTTACTGTGTTTTCTTCTCCATCCATCGTTATAACGCAAAGAGGGCCGTTACATCCGTAACAGCCCTCTTACAAACTTAACAAAATATATTATTTGTTAACAGCGTCCTTTAAAGCCTTACCAGCTTTGAACTTAGGAGCCTTAGAAGCAGCGATCTTCATAGACTCGCCAGTCTTAGGATTACGTCCCTCTCTTGCTGGTCTGTCAGCTACTTCAAAAGTACCAAATCCAACTAACTGGATCTTCTCGCCCTTTGTTAACTCTTCAGCTACTACATCTGTGAAAGCCTTCAATGCCTTCTCTGCGTCCTTCTTTGATAATTCAGTCTTCTCAGCCATTGCTGCAACTAATTCTGTCTTGTTCATAGGAATAGTTCCTCCTCTTAAATATTATATAGTATTTCTTTATCTGCTCGCCACCATTAGGCAAGTCCTAACAGTAGTTATACTCGTTTGGCACTTATTTGTCAAGCAAATACCTATATTCTTCGTTTTTTTGTATAAAATAGTAGAATTTTCCAAGGTTGCATTGAAAAAAAACTATTCATTTTGCTATATTTTCTTGTGCTTATTCAACATATTTCGACCCTATTTTTTGTGCATTTTTACATGTCGGATTTTGTTGACTTTTCCTATTAAAAACCCTTGAAAGCTTTGATTTTCCTATATTTTTCCAAATTATCAACCTTCCATTTGTTTTCCCAGAAAATTCGCAGCAATCACCGCAGCCTTTCTCTCTGTCTCAGTAAGCGGATTGCGACTATCTTTATTGAGAATAATGACCGCTCCAATGGCATCTCCTTCACAGATAATCGTCTGCACAATCTGTCCCTCATAAACATCCTCATCCCCTGTAATCTGGATGTATTTCTTCTCACCTTTTTTTGCCATAATTGCTTCTCTATCATTAATTGCCTCTTCTAACTCTTTGTGAAGGGGTTTTCCTAACAAATCCTTCTTTGCCACACCTGAAACCGCAATAATCTGGTCACGGTCAGTCACACAAACTGGACATCCAAGAATCTGGGCCGTTGCATCTACATATTCCTGAGCAAATATACTAAGCTCCCCAATAGGAGAATATTTCTTTAAAACAATTTCTCCATCTTTATCTGTGAAAATTTCTAGCGGGTCACCACTACTGATAACATTGACAGTAAGGAGTCGTTCCGGCTGATTGCGGGTTTTCAACCGAACGTTAGTGGTTAAATAGTTTTCTATAACTTTACTGTCATAATTAAAATTTGCGACATCATATTCCGATTCTTCCGCAACCTTTAACAATTTCTCCTTACCTTCTATATGTTCATAATAGAAGGTGGCAACTGCGCCAACCTTTAACAGATTATCAACATCTGCTTTCAGCTTCACATGAATCTTATCTTCAAAAACAACAATCTTATCAATAATGAGTTCTAAGTCTCTCTTGTCCAAACTCTTCTTATTAATAATATCATCAAATATGTCAATGGCTGTCTTCGCCAACCGGTTCACACGGATAATATCATTTCTTTTGTCCACATTTAAGTTAATCTGATTTTGAAGACCTTTGATTCGATGAAGCAATTCTTCTTCAATCTCTACATAGGTTTCTTCGATAATATCTGCTGTATCTTCATCTACCTTTGCGAGTTCTTTGATTTTACGCTTCTTAACTGCTTTTAATTCCTGCTTCGCATCCTCTAGCTGATTTTGTAAGATAGCATAAGTATTCTCACTCTCTTTCACTTCGATGGCTTCTTTCTTGATTGCTAATTCCAACTCTGCAATCATTTCCTGCGAGTTATCACGTACTTTCTTAATATATTCTTTTAATATATTATCTAAAAAATCTACTCTGACATGATGCGACATACATCCTTTCCGGCCACGCTTGTGATACGTGCCGCAGATATAAGCCGGCGCCAAATCACTTCGGCTCATAGAAAACATCGGTGCGCCACAATCTCCACAAAACATAAATCCAGAATATACATTATCGTACTTCTTTACACCGCGATAGTGACTAGTGGTGCGCTTCTGTAATTGTTCTTGCGCATAAGACCATGTACGGAAATCAACAATCGCTTCGTGATGATTTTCAAACACAAAATGTTCTGAATCGTCCACTTTCTTATCTGCACCATGAATCTTCTTACGCGTGTACTTGTGCTGACGCATAGTTCCGATATAAAAATCATTGGTTAAAATGCCTTGAATAGTGATAATGCTCCATTCTGCTCGTGCCTTTATCTTACTTTCATCTCCACGTTCTTCTGCACGTTGCTTCTCCTTCATGCGGGGTGTAGAAATCTTTGCTTCTGTTAGATAATTGGCAATCTTTTTATATCCCCAACCACTGTTATATAATTCAAAGACTTTCCGTATCACTTCTGCCTCATCCGGCACAACAGAAATTTCCTGTTTCTTCATATTAGAGATAATGTATCCATACGGGACAGCACAGAGCCATTCTCCGTCTGCCTGTTTCATCTTAATAATGTTACGAATCTTCTTGCTTGTCTCTGTTACCGGCATTTCATTTACTAAAAAGCGGAACTGTATATTCATCCAGTCATCGAAAGTAGGATAATCAATGGAATCACCAATTGAAATAATACGTACACCTGCATCACGCAAATCTTCTAACTCTACAAGACCTTTGCTATTTCGACGAGAAAATCGGCTAAAATCCTTTACAATTAGGATAGAAACATCACCACTCATCAAACGTTTGCGAAGCGTCTGATACTGTTCTCGCTGCTCGAAGGTATAACCAGAACGGTCTCTATCTTCATAAATAGTAAGCTTGCACTTCGGAAACTTTGATTTCACAAAGTCCTGGATAATCTTCTTCTGATTCTCAATGGAAGTATTATCCTGGTCCAATTCTTCATCTACCGAAATACGGCAGTAGCCTGCAATCTCAATCTTCAAATCCATATCGTTGGATTGTTTTTCCATATTGTTACATCTCCTTTCTTCAATCACTAACAACATTGTAATGTGTTGGTGTGAAAAAGGCAAGCGTAAATGCTTGCCTTTGTGACTTATAACTCATCAATCATTTTTACATCCGATGGACTATCAACAGAATCCTCGAGATTTTTCAGTTGCGCTCTTATATTCTCTTTCTTATTTTCCAAATCATTATTTTGAATAATCTCAACAATTCTAGTTATGTACTCCTCTTCATTTTCAGGAAATACATATTTTGTGATAATTGTTAATATACCTACAATCAATGTCAGAAATGTTACACATATCGAAATCAACTGAACAACTGATGCAACCTTTACATCATTATCAAAATCCATTTTAAACATCAAGACCATAAACACAATTGAAAAAGCCAGCAAAATAAGACAACTTACACCTAATAGTATTCCTTTATACCATTTATTACTATTATTTTTGTACTTATAGCCTGATACATATAACTCCAATAACTCTGTTACCTTTTTATCACGCAAACGTTGTTCCTTTGTTGTAAAGCTATCAACATATGCATCATTCATTTCGTCATCACTATTTACTTTCTTGATATAATCTACAGAATCAAATATAAGTTGTAATGTTTTCTTGAAATTATTCTCGTTAGCCAATTAAATTCAACTCCTCGATTCGTCTCCTTGTCATTAGAGGCGTTACAACAAATTTTGACGACAACAACACAATAATCTCTTCAACATCTAACCCTTTACTCTCTAATTCCTTGTACTTTTCTTGAAACTTTTCTGATGGCATAAGCAAATTAGCTGCAAAATAATCTGCCTCATTTTCAATTTCATTCTTACCTTTTCTATGATCTCTATGCGCAAACATGCCTTTGTACTTCTCATTAGAATAATGTAATACATAATGTGCTATTTCATGTGCAATAGTAAACCTTTTCCACTCCAAGTCTTTTTCAGAATTAACTCCTATCAACTTATCTGTTTCTATGCCTAGAATTTCTTTTGCACCCTCTTGAACAATAATAAAGCCATCCACATCATCTTTGAGTACAGCATTACCTACAGCAAAACCTAATTTTTTAGCAATTTCTATTACATCTATTTCATCGCTATTATCTTCATAATGAACTTCAGCCATTACTTCTTTTGCTTTTTTCTCAATCATTTCTTTTTCCATATTGCTCAACCTCTCCATTCAAAAAAACACGTGCACATTAAGATATTATATCAATATGCCTATAAACATTCAACTGATTTATCAATTTTCTTTACATTTTGTTCAAATATATTGTAAGTGTTATTCTTTAATATATTCGTCTATACTCTTTTTAGTTTCTACAATCGGCACCAGTTCCCATTCCTCATAGTCAATAAGTAAATCTTCATTTGCAATCAATTGATATGTATTTGTAAATATATAAGGTTGTTTGTCATCATCCACGTAATATTTCGCAATCAAAAATTTCCCATCAACTTCACTCAATATAGCATAATCGCTTTCTTGTATTCGGACAGTTTCATATTTATATTTGTTATTTACATCACTTTTCGCATGCAATACTTGTGCTGTCAAAAAGATGGTAGATGATATTACAACTGCACCAGATATAATAGCCATGACTATATTCTTATATAACTCATTTCTTATTTTCTTTAACCAATTGGTATGATTGAGACCCAACACTGCAACTATTGCCACAACAACAAGTATTCCGATAACAGCATACGTATGTTCGTTTATTATTTGAACCACACACATTGGTAAACTAAGATTTCTAATCTCAACGTATTTTAACAAAGCCACAAAAGCAATAAATACAATATACGAAAATGTTAATGCAAGACATAATTCAACTATCCGATAGTATATTTTTATTAATTTGTCTTTCTGTTCATCTACTTTCAAAAAGTAACCACATCCAAAAACTAAAACAAACAACAGTATCGTAACTAGCATTGCTACAATTTCACGCCCCACATCAATAGAAAAATATCTATATGGAATATTATAAAAATCAGCACATTTATTTTGATAAGATGTTTGTATAATACTTTCCACCAATTGTTGCAATAATGGCGCAACAACACCGCCACCACCTAAGAAAGCTATTACTTTCAAGAGTTTTTCAATAGGACTATCACTATTGGTTGTGTTTTCACACTCTGCTTGAACAGTTTCCTCTTCTTTGACATCTCTCTCCTTTTCTGATTCTATACTTACTTTTACTTTTTTATTTTTTGGTTTTTTATCCTGTTTATTCTTTCTTTTATCCTTGTTTTTCTTCCCCATATACCATTTCTCCTCTGTACATCAACAAACTATTCCTCCAAGTAACTCTTCAAATTCTCCACAAGAAGATACACCTGTGTTCCTGGATCATATTCCGAAGGTTTTTTCTTTTCATCGAAATTTGCCATTCTCCGTTTCGCATTTCTGATAGCTGTATTAACACCATCGTAAGTATTCACTATATCATAGATATTCTCGTAATTTTTATGATATTTCCCATCTCCTAGCTTATGTTGCTTAAATATGTCATCTAACTTTGAAACCCATTCATCACGGTGCAATGCAGCATCACTATAGTTAAAATGTAGATATATCCAATACTCAAAAGACTGGTTACTCCAAGCGATGTGATATCCTTTACCAGTCCCCTCGCGTATTGCGTCATCAAAATCTATAAAGTCATCTTTGTCGAACACTACCCATACATACTGGTAAAACACTTTTGCATTTTTCACGATCTGCTCCGTCTTTTCAATCAGTTTTCCCGTAGAACAACCAGCACCATATATATCAATAGTAGGAACCTCTACAACATCCACCGTTCCACCTACGTTTTCACGAATCAACTTCTGCAATCCTTTGAAATATGACGGTTCTGTACATTTTCCTTCTGTTACTATTAAAAAAGAATTCGCTTTTGGTGGCTTAAACCCATGACGACGTGTTTTTCTTTCTTCTCTACGTTTCTTAAAAAAATCATGTGACCCCATCTATTCACCTTCTTTCACATTCAATTCCTTAAGAAGTGGAATACCTCCATATACACCTGCCAAGTAATCCTTTTCGAACGAGGCATCTGATCTAACCTTAAAGTCCGACAACGCCGATAATTCAGAATATCCAAACTCATCCTTCTGAACAAACCAAATCTGGTCTCTTCTAAAGAATTTCTTGTCCATTAAGGTTGTATCATGCGTCGTATAAATCAATTGTGCAGTAGACTTTTCATCATAAAACAAGTCAATAATAAACTTTAACAACAAAGGATGTAGCTTCACATTCAACTCATCCACAAACATGGACTTATTTCCTCGAATCGCTAATTTCGCATACATATACACTATAATACTTTTGATTGTACCAGCCGATTCATTGAACAGATTCATATCATACAGATTTCCATATCTATCTGCATGAGAAGTAAAGAACTTAATCTTATCTCCTTCTTTTTCATAACGAATATCCTTGATACCTGTATCAATGGCAACCAAAAAGTCAATCAGTTGTGATTTATCATTATCAACTACTTTAGGTAACATTTGGTGTAGAATCCAGTTGTTCTGATAAAAATCAGCTCCCGCCACCAAAGTATCCATAATACCATTATATACAACATTGAAAATATCTGTATTCAACTTTAACTTATTGAAAAACGAAAGTGCCAATGTTTCTGTCGGAATCTGACCTTGGTATGTTTCGCACTCTTTACGAACTGTCGCGCCAAACTCTATCTTATTGTTTTCTCTTTCTAAAAGAATAGTGTTACGATTTGTTTTCAAATTCTTTCTGTACAGCCACTCGCCTACAATGCAATCTGCATTATATTCAAATCCATACTTATATTCAAAACCATCCAAAATCTCAATAATCTGAAACTCTGAATTCGCGTTATCTCCATCAAATAAAAACGGCTTATAATACTTTTCTATTGCTTTCTTCTCTTCTTTATCAACATTATTAAATGACTCAATGATGATATGCTGGAAGTAGTTCATTGCAAGATTCAAATTCGACTTACCACTGGCATTGGCTCCATAAATTGCCGCAACCTTCAGAAACTTTTCCTTTGTTTCCGAACAAATCACATTAGTCAAATGTTCTTTATAAGCATTAACTGCTGTCATATCTAAAATCGTTTCATCCTTAAATGATAAAACATTCTTAAAAGAAAACTGTACCAACATTGTAAAACACCTCCTTATATATAGAATATATCGTTTTTCAATATCTATGTCAATATTTTTACTGATATTTCACAATTTTCATCTCGTAGTATTTGTTTTTACAACCTTTCATTCACAAAATGCATTTCTAAATTCCGCCATCCTCATTCGTAAAACCACAAGTAATCTATGTATTCTACCCCATTTCCGCGGTTTTGGGGTAGAAAGATAAGACGTTGGGGTAAAACCACTCTCATCCCAATCTTATCTTGCCATTGCTGCACTCTTTGGCAGGTAGGTTGTCTTTTCATCTTCACTTCTTTCCAGTCCTCGATTGTGGAGCAACAAGCTAGTTGTCTGTTCTTTCAAATCACGATTCCCGGATTCCATAATAACCAATCGGAATTTCTTCTTCTTGCATTCTTCAACCAAAGGTTGCAAGCTCTTTTGTACTTCTGGATCATCCTTTTCGTCATTTCGTAGCCAAACCATAGCATACTTGCCTTCTTTGTTCACATTAAACTCCATGCGAAACCCTCCTTTACACTTAGCTTTGCCAAGTTTTGCCATCTTTATGCCGGCGATAATGGACAACTTGTATTGCCGCAACTAATTGGGTACCTTCATTGTTGCGATATTCACATTTTATCCAGAAAAGAGGTATTTCACATTGAATGGATTCTGAGCAGAATTTGAACAAAAACCGTAGCAGAAGCAATCGAACAGTTGTTCCATTTGTAATTCCGTGATATACTACCTTCAGTTATATCACACCAAAACATACCAAGATTGGAGAGGATAATTTGAACAGACTTGATTTTCATTCTGTAGCAACTTTACTACAGAAACATTTAATAGAAACAGCCGACATGACACAAGTAATCTTTATCAGCACACTATTCTCTTGCTTTGTTAATGATTTCGACTTTTCATTTGATGAGGGATTATGTTGCAAATGGATAAAAGGGCAGGCAAAATTAAGCCCAAAGATTATCAACTACTATCAAATGCCAAAACACAAGGAAGAAATGTATGCTGATGTGGAGGAAGAACTCTTTTTACAAATAAGTGATGTAGGTGCATTGGCAACGGGTTTACATGATTTATTAGAAACGGATGCTTCCATATCCGAATTACAGCGTAACAAGTTGCTGCAATACTATGATAGTAACGATATTTCCCAGATTGCGCAGTTTGTATCAGAAGTCCTCATTTTTGCTATGAGCCGACCTTTTGTGAAAGCGAATTTGAAAATCAATAATGCTTCACCTTCCGTTGAAGACAGGATATTAACCACCACTATACCGAAGCCCGTAAAAACATATGTCGAAGCCGGCAACAGCTTATCTGCACTTCACAATATTCTTTCCATACACAATACTGTATTTATACGTGGAATTCGTGGCATTGGAAAAAGTGAACTGATAAAAGCATATTGCAAGCAACACAAAAAGGAATACACTAATATCCTGTTCTTGTCATATTCAGATAGTCTCTATGAAATGATTGTGGATATGGATTTTATAGACGATAACGATTCCCTAACAGAAAAAGAACGATTCCGCAGACATTTCCGCTTCTTGAAAGCATTACAAAATGATAGCTTGATTGTCATTGATAATTTTGACAGCACAGACGACGACTTGCTACCACAGATATGTGATTTGAAATGTAAGACTGTCTTCACCACCCATAATGCCATTGAAAACCAGACACAATACACAGTGTTTCCTAATCCGTCACAAGCTCAGGCGATATTCCAATTGCATTGTACTGATTGCAGCTTATATACCGAAGAGGAAATGCAGTTACTATTAGAAGCCGTGCATTATCATCCTATGAGTGTAGAAATGATTGCACGGTTGCTTTCTTATGCCAACATTTCTCCTAGCCAACTTCTACACAGGCTGAAAGAAAATGTATTCTTACAACAGGAAAACAGCAAACTGCCAGTAACTAAGGATAACCACACACATAAAAACCATTACCAAAAGCATATGGAAACATTATTGGATATGCATAAGCTCACACCCAAAACACAAGCTGTATTATCCGCCATCGCACTTGCACCAGAAAATGGTTTCCCCGTGCGTCTATTTTATCAGTGGTATGGTTCGGTTGTTAACGAAATTAACACCTTATCAGAATATGGTTTCATCGAAATCTATAAACAACATTTGATTATACACCCTTATATACGAAAGCTGATAAATGCTAGACAAATAATTCACTTAAGCGACACTACCGATTTCTTCAACCAACTCATCCTTTGTCTATTAGATGAAACAAGCGAGCATCATCACTTAGCACTCGGAATTGTAAACACCTCTCTTCGCTTTATTAAGAAGGATGAAGCAACACTTTGGAAACGGATAACAACACATGCATTAGAAACGGCAACTAGGTTACATTCCTATCGTATATTTCAAAAGCTACTTCGCGAATATGAAGGAATGTGTTACCTCTATGACAACATTACAAATGAAGACAAGGCATTGTTTCTACATTATATGGCTACTGAAAAAGCATATATTCACCAAAACTATAGCCAAGCGATTGAATTAGAAGAAAAGGCTATTGCAGAAGCATGTAAAAAAGGAACTACGCAAATCCTTAACCTATCCTCCTTCTATATGGATGCCAGCAATTATTATTCCAAGCTCCAGAAACCGAATGAGGCTTTTGATTACATTCAAAAGGCTACCAATGTGCTGATTAACACACAACTACTATATACGCCAAGCGGACTACACATACTAATTACTTATGCAAAATATCTGCAACAGCAAAACAAATTACAGGAAGCAATACCGGTCTATGTCCGTTGCATAGAGATAATGAACAGGACAAGTGAAACAGACACACTTACCAAAGCATACTTGTTTCAAAATCTTGCAACTATATATTCATCTCTTCAAAACAGCCAGCTAGCTGTGATACGTTATTCGCAAGCAGAAGAGATATTCAAAAAATATCTCGACAAGGAACATCCCGACTTGTTACTTTGCCAGGAACAACTTCGCAAGGAACTTTCAAAAAAATAGAATTTTCTCATTGTATTTGCCAGATACCCATCGTGTATCACGATGGTACTGGTCAGGGGAATCACCCCTGAACCCCCTTATATAAACACTCAAAAATCAGTCAACAAATGGTCAACTCACCAGTGATATTAGAATGTGTTATCACTGATATTACAATATTATATCACTTTCGAAAAATGATATTGCAATCTGATATCATCATTTTTCTGTGTAGGAAAAGTGATATTGCAAAGTGATATCTGTGATATCGGAATCTGTTATCATTTTGAGGAAATGATATTAAAATCTGCTATCACCACCGCTTAAAATGTACCCCATAACGTGGACACACTTTTTGCTATCTGCGAACAAATTTTTTAATAGTAATCCAGTTTTGTGGACAAGGATTTTTGATATGCATAATTTACATTATGAGAAGTTCCAGGATGGAACCATAAAATGTATTGAGGATGAGATACCATTTGAAGTGCCGGAAGGGTGG
>JAGAQX010000219.1 GCA_017622535.1 Lachnospiraceae bacterium
AACACCATTCCAATCTTCTCACGAACTTTATTTATATTAACCTTCTTATCCGTAATATCCACACCATTGAAAAGGATTTCACCAGACTCTGGACGCTCTAAGAGATTTAAAGAACGTAAAAATGTGGACTTACCACAACCGGAAGGACCAACAATCGCAATCACTTCGCCTTTATAAATATTGGTGCTAAGGTTCTCTAATACTGTATTCTCACCGTAAGACTTACATAAATCTTTTACTTCAATCAACACTTCTCTATCTAGCATCTTTCTTCAGTCTCCTTTCTAAGCGATTTACCCCTGCTGTCATAACCATAACAATCGCAAGGTATACTAAAGCAACACAAAGTAATGGAAGCATTGCTTCAAAGGTTGTACTTCTAAGAATATCACCCGATTTTGTCAAATCCATTAATCCAATGTAACCTACAATCGAACTTTCTTTCAATAAAGAAATAAACTCATTACACATTGCCGGTAAAGAATTCTTAATTGCTTGTGGCAGGATAATATTCCACATAGTTTGGCCATAAGTGAAACCAAGACTTCTACCAGCTTCAAACTGACCAATCTCAACTGCAACAATACCAGAACGAATTGCTTCTGCCACATAAGCGGCTGAATTCAATCCAAAAGCAATTACTGCAGCAATCACTGGATTCAATTTCATAGCACCAAATACTACATAGTACATAATCAAAAGCTGTACCATAACCGGAGTTCCACGGAATACAGTCAAATATATCTTTGCAATCACATTTAACACTGCGACAAGCATACCACCTTCTCCACTTCTATCGTGGGCAACGCGAATAAATGCAAGCAAAAATCCCAACACGATACCAATCAAGCCTGCACATACCGTAATCAATACAGTATTAAGCAGACCTTTTGGAATATACTCCCAACGCTTGGCCACAATAAAAGTATTATGAAATCTCTCTTTGAAAGAAAGCTTCTTACCATTATATTCACCTTTGACGATAATAACTTGCTTAGCTGTAGTATATGTTTCAGAAAAATCGATATTTTTCAAACGATCTTCCGTGACTGTCATACCTGCCACACCAATATCTGCTTTTCCGGCTTGAACAGAAATAATAATCGAATCGAACTCCACGTCTGTGATTTCCAATTCCATACCAAGCTTATCTGCTATTGCTTGCGCCAAATCCACATCAATACCCGTTGGGACACCATTTTCATAATATTCATATGGTGGAAATCCCACATTGGTTGCCATAGTAAGAGTTCCATTGCTTCTATCCACATCCTCCGGAGATTCATATGGTGTCTTTCCCTTCGTGTCATCACCAATATAGTTATTGATAATATTCGCAACCACACCTTCGGTTTGAAGCTCTGCAAGTGCATCATTTACCTGCTGTTTTAATTTGGTATTCTCTTTTGCTATACAAATTGCATATTCTTCAATCGCAAACTCTTCTTCTAGAATTTTTAATTCTGGATTTTTCTCTACAAAAGATAACGCTGGCTGTTCGTCAATTAATACGCAGTCAACCTTTCCCTGCTTCAACGCTTGAACCGCATCTGCACCCTTGTTAAAACGGGAAATCTTAGTTCCTGCTTCATCTCCCTCGTAATCTGTAATGTAGATATCTCCTGTTGTACCAAGTTGCACACCAACATTGGCACCTTCCAAATCATCAACGCTAGCAACCACTTTAGCAGGTTTTACTTCTTCTGTCTTACCACATCCAACACTAAATGTAGCAATCAATAACATCATCATGGCAAATAATATGTATCGCTTTTTATCACTCGCCTTCTGCTTTAATACATGCATCATCTTCTCCTTGCAGAACTTTTCTGCACTCCTTTACCTCATATTTGAATTGATTGGGCAATTCATACCCTACCGAAATCGCCGAAACCCATTCGGTTCATTGTATAAACACTATCTTCTATCATACTTGATTTTGCTGAATTTCTCAATGCTTTTTCTATCCAATTATAAGAACCACATTCTCCGGTTTCACAGCAACATAATCTGCACCAGCCTGTTCTAATTCTTCCCTGTTACCATATCCATACAGAACGCCAATTGAAGCAATTCCATTCTCTTTCGCACCATGCATGTCGTGGAAACGATCTCCTACCATGATTGCATTTTCTTTGACTTGTTCTATAGAAATATCTATCTGCTCCGCAAATTGTTTCAAGGCATAATCGATTACTTTGCCCTTTGTATTTCTCTCACCCTCTAAGTCGCTTCCTGCAATCACACAAAAATACTGGGATAAAGAAAAATGTTCTAAGATATCTTTTGCTAGATACTCTGGTTTTGAGGTTGCCACCAGCAAATGACAGCCTTGTTCCTTTAGCTTTTGCAACATCTCTGGAACACCTGCATACACCTCATTTTCGTACTTACCAGTCACATTGTATAACTCACGATAATAGGTAACCGCTTGACTTCCTCTTTCCTCATCAAAATCATAAAAATCCATAAATGAATTCAACAATGGTGGTCCGATAAACTTATATAATTCACTTCTATTTTCCACAGAAATCCCAAACTTATCTAGTGCATAAATCACCGAATTGGTAATTCCAAGTCCTGGATCTGTTAAGGTTCCATCTAGGTCAAATAAAATGATATTTTTCACAAGCATTTTCTCCTTTATTTATAATCATATTTACAATAACATAAGTTAAGCCGTCCGTTCAATGTGAATATGAACGGACGGCTTAACTTATGTTATTATATTACTAATACATTTTATTTTCATAATCCTGCAACTCATGAAAAATACTATCTACAATCACCACATCATCTTCAATACGATATAACATAAAATATCTATGGTTCAAAAAGTTTATACGACGATATTTCAACTGATGCAATCTTGGATTATCGCACAGTTTTAAACATCCTGCCACGTGTTTTAAACATTCAATTGTCGCATCATAATCATTCAGCACATTTTCTGCTGCCTGCAAGCTTTTTTTCTCAAAAATCAGATACTTGATAAAGCGTTCCAAATCATCTTCAGCATCTTTTGTTACTACCACCTTATAATCCATACTTCGTCCTCATATCATGTGAAATGTCATAAGCATCTTTATACATTCCTTGTGCTGCATGTTCACGTGCGTTCTCTAGCTTTTCAAGCATTTCAACCTCTGATAATGCCTTATACGGATTGTCACTTATCTTTTTTATCTCAAATGGAAATCCATTTACAGCTAATGCCTGTGTCAAAAACATACGAATTGCAGTTGTTGTATCTGTACCTAGATCTTTAAATAATTGATCTGATTTTACTTTTAAATCGTCATCCACTCTTACCTGAATTGTACTTGCCATTTACGCCACCTCCTATTTCTTTCAGGATACCACAAAACCATTGCAAACACAATACAATTGTAATGATTTTGCATTTTTATTCAGATATTGTTCTGACCTCAGGAAAACATTCTTTTTTATTTTTCGTACAAAAAATCGACTCTAATCAAATGACTAAAGTCGATTTCTTTTTTACCATAGATTTTATTCATTATATTTCTTTATGCTCTGCCCGTGCAATTACACACACCAAAACATATCCAATCACCGCAACAATAGACGATTCTATTCCAAATTCCCCGCCTGTTAAGAAGATTGATTTTGAATCTAACACATAGCTAAACATGGAAGATTCATTATATTCTATACCTATCCACAAAATTCCACCAATAATTATAATATTCCAAAAAACATGAACAATTGCACTATTCCATATAGAGTTAGTTTCAGAAGCAATAAGAGAAAACATTATCCCTACCATTGTGCCCGCAATAAGAACCAATGCACAACTCAAAAAGTTAAAGCCCATGCCAATAATATGTACGAAACCAAACAACACAGATGGTACAATAACCGCAATCTTTTTGCTGAATCTTTTTTCTATCACACGCATCATAATCCCACGAAAAACCATTTCCTCAACAATACCCGCACCAAGTCCTGTAAAGAAAATGCCCGCCGATAACAAATCCAACTTTGACTTAAAATCGAGCACATTCTGTTCAAAAGAACCCGGTACAAATAATATGTAAAATACAGTTATTATTAGAGGTAAAAGAACAGCAACAGCAACCCATCTTAGTTCTATCTTAAATGCGGGTATATTATAATCACTCATATCGCCTTTTATATATTTTTCACATAATAGTTTGAGCAAGTAATAGGCAAACACAACATAAAGAATTCCAGCTATTATATTTGTGACAAAAGATGGTACTTTTACAAGTATCACAATACTTGCAATTAGTTGCGATAAAATCTGAGCAACCACCAATACCAACAGACTCAGTATAATACTCAAAATCATCTTTCTTGTTTTCATTTTATGGATTCTCCTCAAAATTTAAATAAATGAACCTACTTTCCTTTTACTCACCCACACGAATGTGAATACTTCCACTAGTTGTAGATGCTTCACACAAACCACCACTTGCCGATTGAGGCACATCTACACTTCCGCTCGTTGCATCTGCAACGAAATTCTTTGGTGTCAACAAGTTACCACGAATACTTCCACTGGTTGCTGAAAGTTTTAGATTTGTAGCATCACAAGCCTCAAAGCTGATTCCACCACTAGAATTTTCAAGTTCCATATTACCAGAAGCAATCACATTACTACACTTGATGCTTCCACTGGAATTTCCCCCAGTCACATTCGCACACTCTACATCGGTCAGCTGAATACTTCCACTGGTACCATCTACTTCAAGATTTTCCTTTGCAACAATAGAAGATAATCGAATACTTCCGCTAGAACCTTTCGCAACGATATTCTTACATTCCACCTCTGAAATATGAATTCCGCCGCTGGTACTACTTGCTTGGACATCATTTTCTACATGAACCGAAGCTACTTGGATTCCTCCACTACTTTCTGCCACAGTCAGGCTACCTACCTGGTTCTCACCGACATCAATTCCACCACTCGTATTTTCTACGGATAATGCACCGGTTACATCTGCTTTGAAGATAATCTTACCACTGCTGTTTGCAACTTTTGCTTCTTCAAAGGTAAAAGCCGTTGGTACCTCTAATCTTCCACTCGTATTATTTAGTACAAGCTTTTTATATTCCGTCTTTGGTAAATATACCGTAATCTTAACTTCCTCTAGAGACACTCCGAAATTGAATTGCCACTTACCCTTACTCGTACGTTTGATGGTTAACGTGTCATTCTCAACCTTAACTTCATCATATACATTATCATTCTCCGTGCAAACCACCTTGCAAGTACCATCTGTAGATGGAACAAGGGTAACTTTCGCCTCCAATCCCTCAACGGATATATTTTCAAATGATTCCTTAATTTCATATGTATTGGTTTTCCACTCTACCGTATCTACCTTTGCTACATCAAATCCCACTGACGCGAAGGATGTAAATGCACTAATGAATCCAACCGCGATCATACATACAGCCACAATTATGGCAATCTTCTTTGCTTTCTTCATATTACAAACTCCTTTACTTCTTAATAAACAATCCTTTAATTCCAATCAATATCTTCTTGCTCAACCATAGAATGCCCTTGGTCACCAGGTTAAATCCAAAGAACAGAAGAATGGAAAGCCCTACAGCCATAAGCCCACATCCAAACATCATGCCAAACACTGCAAACTGTCCTTGAACCAACGCTACGAATGCGGTTACTACCATTGCAAGACCACTGAAGGCTACGGATAAATCCAATGCATATAGTGAGATAATCATTACCCAAACTACGAGATAGCACGATAACACTACACTACACAGGGCCAAAACAATTGGAACCCAAACAGGTGCTCCCAAAACAAGTAACACGACCTCCCAAGCCTTTAACGTTTGCTTCGGTCTCACTTTTTCCTTTACTAGTTTTGGTAATGATACCTCTGATAGAATCTGATTAATGATTTCTTCCATACTGCCTAAGGCTTCAACAGCTTCTTCTTCACTCATTCCATCTTCTACTCGGTCATCAATCATTTCCTCGTAAAAATCCAAAGATTTATTGATATCCTCTTCCGGCACACCATTTAACCTTTCCCGAAGTGCCGCCAAAAATTCACTCTTATTCATTGTTATGCTCCTCCCTTGCTACAAAGCTATATATGGACATAATCTCTTTCCATTCTTCCTTA
>JAGAQX010000220.1 GCA_017622535.1 Lachnospiraceae bacterium
TGTTACAAGAATTTCGGATTTGTATCTGGTAGATCGCTTAGAAGCGGCAAAAGAGAAGGGCGAAGTAGATTATATTGCAGTGAATGAAAGTGGAAGTGCATTGCTTAGCAATATTCTTTCCTGGGTAATCATGATTGCAGGATTCTATCTGATTATATGGTTGTTCATGCGTAGTATGAGCAAAGGTGGCGGAGTAATGGGTGTTGGCAAGAGTAACGCCAAGATGTATGTAGAGAAAGAAACGGGTGTAACCTTTGCAGATGTTGCAGGACAGGAAGAATCGAAGGAATCCTTGAAGGAAATGGTAGACTTTCTTCATAATCCTAAGAAGTATTTGGAAATTGGTGCCAAGCTTCCAAAGGGAGCATTGCTAGTAGGACCTCCAGGAACTGGTAAAACATTACTTGCAAAAGCAGTAGCCGGTGAGGCAAATGTGCCATTTTTCTCCTTGTCGGGTTCTGATTTTGTGGAATTATATGTAGGTGTAGGTGCATCCCGTGTACGTGATTTGTTCAAGCAGGCAAGTTCTATGGCTCCTTGTATCATTTTTATTGATGAGATTGATGCTATTGGTAGAAGTCGTGACAGTCGATATGGTGGCGGTGATTCGGAGCGTGAGCAGACCTTGAATCAGTTGCTTTCTGAAATGGATGGATTTGATACCTCTAAGGGTATTGTGATATTAGCAGCTACAAACCGTCCGGAAATATTGGATAAGGCGCTGTTGCGTCCGGGACGTTTTGATCGACGAGTGATTGTAGAAAAACCAGATTTGAAGGGTCGAATTGAAACTTTAAAGGTACACTCTAAGAACGTTAAAATGGATGAGACGGTGGATTTCAAGGAACTGGCATTAGCGACATCAGGTGCGGTGGGTGCTGACCTTGCCAATATTGTCAATGAGGCTGCATTAGCTGCAGTTAAGGCTGGAAGAGAGTTTGTAACCCAGGCAGATTTGTTTGAATCGGTAGAAGTGGTATTTGCTGGTAAGGAAAAGAAGGATCGAATCTTAAGTAAGAAGGAAAAAGAAATCGTCGCATATCATGAGACGGGTCATGCTCTTTGCGTTGCTTTGCAAAAGCACACAGAGCCAGTGCAGAAAATTACAATTATTCCAAGAACCATGGGTGCACTTGGATATGTTATGCAGGTGCCAGAGGAAGAAAAGTATTTGAATACCCAGGAAGAGATGGAGGCGGATCTTGTAACATTTATGGGAGGTCGTGCTGCGGAAGCAGTGAAGTTCCCATCTGTTACAACAGGAGCATCCAACGATATTGAACAGGCCACCAACATGGCAAGAAGAATGATTACAATGTATGGTATGTCGGAGGAATTCGGCATGGTTGCGTTGGAGTCTGTACAGAACCGTTATTTGGATGGACGTTCTGTGATGAATTGTTCAGAGGAGACAGCGACGAAGATTGATGACGAGATTCGTGTTATGTTGAAGAAGGCTTATGATAAGGCTTATAATCTCTTGAAGGAAAATGAAGAAGTGTTGGATGCATTGGCACAGTATTTGATTGAGAAAGAAAATATCACTGGTAAAGAGTTTATCAAGATATATGCTGAGATTACTGGCGAAAACTTAAAAGAAGCAAAGCAGGAACAGCTTCCTGAGGAGGAGTATTCATCAGGAAATAAAGACACGGAAGAAATGAAAATGAAGCAGGATGAGTCGGAGGATGTGCATCTATCTGGTGACAAAGAAAATAAAGAGTACTTTGATAAAGATGGGCTTGCGGATAATGGTGAGGCTTGATATAATAGGAAATAGGATTTAGACAAGTGAATGGAGGGGTTACTTATGAAGAAACGATTGATGGGACTTGCAATTCTTCCGATTTTGATTATGGGACTTGCAATTACAATTTTAACCTTTACTGCGATACGAGCAGATGTGGATATGGATACGGAACGTACCTTGAAGGGTGTTGTATATTCTTATTTAGCATCAGTGGAACAGAACGAAGGTGTATATGAGCAAAAAGCGGATGGCTCTGTATGGAAGGGAGATTACGATATCTCTCATTCGGAAGCTATTGCAGACTCTATCAAAGAGGATGGTGGAGTAGACGTTACTTTCTTCTATGGTAAGACAAGATTTATGACTTCCGTCAAGGATGATAAGGGAGAGCGCATTGTTGGTACCGATGCTTCGGATGAGGTTGTTGAAACTGTTTTAAATAAAGGCGAGACAATGTTTTCGGCACATGTGCTTGTGAATGGTCAGGATTATTATGGTTATTATGTGCCAGTGTTCCAGGAAGGAACGGAAGAAGCAATTGGTATGGTGTTCGCTGGATTGCCACATGATGAAGGTTTAGCAACCTTTAATGCAATATTGAAGGTGTTGGCTATTGCTACGATCGCTTGTGTGATTATTGGTATTGTATTAGGTATTGTGGCAGCTGGTAACATTACAAATGCGTTGCAAGAGGCAAGTAGAGCAGTTAAGGCTGTGGCAGCAGGCCAGTTAACAGTTGAAGTGGATAGCAGATATATCCATCGAAATGATGAAATCGGTGAGCTTTGTAAATCAGTGGATGGGATGAAGAATGAGCTTCGTTTCATTATTGAGGATATTAATAGTAGTGCTAGTGCATTGTTGGATTCCGCAGTTTCGTTGGATCACAATGCGCAGTCTACATTGGAAACAGTAGATGGTGTGGATAAAGCGGTGAATGAGATTGCTGATGGTGCTACCTCACAGGCAAAGGATGCGATTCGTGCGTCAGAGAATGTTACTTTGATGGGAGATATGTTAGAGGCGACTGGCAGAGATATTGATAATTTGAATGACAATGCTCGTATCATGCAGGAGTCTAGTGCACAGGCAACAGAATCCTTAGAAGAGTTGATGAATATTAACCGAGAGGTAATGGATGCCATTGAATTGATTTATGATCAGACAAATCGTACAAACGAGTCGTCTCAGAAGATTCGTGAAGCGACTAATATTATCAGTAATATTTCGGATGAGACCAATCTGTTGTCCTTGAATGCTTCCATTGAGGCTGCAAGAGCTGGTGAGCAGGGTAGAGGTTTTGCAGTTGTAGCGAATGAGATTCAGCATTTGGCTGAACAGTCTGGTTCATCTACAGATTCGATTGCAACGATGGTAAATGAGTTGATTATGGATTCCAATATGGCTGTTGAGACTATGGGCAGAGTAAAAGAGATTGTCCTTTCACAGAGTCAGAATGTGGCTGAGACACAGAAGGTTGTTGCACAGGTGATTCGTGCGATTGAACAGTCCATTGAGTCGATTGCGTCTATTGAACAACAGAGTGTAAGACTGAATGAAGCAAAGGATGAAATTGTGTTAGTTGTGGAAAGTCTATCTGCTGTGGCAGAGGAGAATGCTGCAAGTACAGAGGAGACATCTGCAGCGACAACAGAGGTTGCGAATAGCTTTAATGAAGTAACTCAGGCAGCAGAATCCTTGAAGGAGATTGCAGATAATATTGCTGGCACAATGAGTAATTTCCGTTTAGAGTAAGAATACAGTTGAAAGATTATATTATGAAGAGCCTCGGCGTTATGCATGAGGCTCTTTGTATGTGTAATGGGATTAAATAACAGGTGTTTATCCTTTTAGATAAGCTTGTAAAAGGGATGGATTTGAAGAGAAGAATGAATTGGAAGAAAGGGAAGATAAATGAAGATTTGTACAATATTTACTGGTGGTACAATTGGTAGCATTTTAGATGAAAGTGGGTATATTGGTCCTAAGGAGGGAACGCCTTATCGATTGTTAGATCTATATCAAAAACAATGCAAGATGGATGTAGAATTTGAAACATTAGAACCGTATAGGATTTTGAGTGAAAACTTATCATCAAAGCATATTGAGATATTAATTAAGACTGTTCAAAAAGTATTGACAGAAAAAACGATAGACGGAATTATTATAACCCATGGAACAGATACTTTGCAGTATGGTGCAGCATTACTTGGCTATGTATTTGGACATGTAGATATACCAATTGTGGTGGTTTCTAGTAACTATGTGTTGGATGATAAGAGAGCAAATGGTTTGACGAATTTTCAATATGCGGTGGAGTTTATAAAAGGGAAGCATGGTAAAGGTGTTTTTGTGAGTTATTGTAATAAGGATGCGTTTCCAACGATACACCGTGCTACAAGGTTGCAACCACTGATTCCGTATTCAGATTATGTTGCTAGTGTGCAAGATTCTTGGTATGGAAGATATGAAAATGGTCATTATATTTCAAATCCGGAATATCATATTAAAGAAGGACAGGCGTCGTTTAATTGTTCTGTGAAAGATTTGCAATTGAATGATTGTTCGAAAGAGATAACATTTATACATCCTTATGTGGGAATGAATTATCCTAAATTAACAAATGACACGAAGGCGGTTCTTCATGGTAGTTATCATTCAGGAACGGTGTGTGTGGAGGGTCCCTTGAAGGACTTTATGTCAGAAGCAAAAAGTAAAAATATACCAGTATTTCTAACAGGACTTTTAGCAGGAGAACATGCATATGAAACGGTAAGGGAGTATGAGGCACTTGGAATAAAGGTACTTCATACAGCATCTGAAGTGGCACAATATTGCAAGTTATGGTTGGCGCTAAGTAACCACATGGATGTTGAGAAAATCATGAATATGTCTGTAGCTGAAGACTGGATATAGGGTTGCTGCATTGCTTTCGTTAATTGATATATTTGAAAGTTGTGATTTCGGACAAGAATAATATGTATTTGGATAATTTGTTGTAAAAAAAACATAAAAAATATGTAAAGTGAAGTAAAAGAATGAAATGTAAAAAAAATACATTTGTGCAAAATGAATAAAGAAATGGCGAAAAAACGGTTAAAAAATGGAAAAATAACATTGAAAATGCGCTTTTTACTAAGATTTTTACCAAAATTCAGGTAATATATGTAAAATTGCCTAAAAATTCTTTTAATTTCAATGGTTTAATGTTATAATTGAACCATATCTTGCGTAAAGGGGTGACACTATGATTAAGAAAGAAATGATAGCCATGCTATTGGCTGGTGGACAGGGAAGCAGACTAGGCGTACTTACATCGAATCTTGCGAAACCGGCAGTTGCCTTTGGTGGAAAATATAAGATTATCGATTTCCCGCTTAGTAACTGTATTAACTCTGGTATTGATACGGTTGGTGTTTTGACACAGTACAGACCATTACGTTTGAATCAGCATATCGGAATCGGTATTCCTTGGGATTTAGATCGTAGTATTGGTGGTGTGACTGTTTTGCCACCGTACGAGAAGAGTACAAATAGTCAGTGGTATACAGGTACTGCAAATGCGATTTATCAGAACTTAGAGTATATTGATTATTATAATCCAGAATATGTGCTCATTTTATCTGGTGACCATATCTATAAGATGGATTATGAGGTGATGTTAGATCATCACAAGGCTATGGAGGCAGATATTACACTTGCAACCTATGAGGTTCCTATGGAGGAAGCAAGTCGTTTTGGTGTTGTTATTACAGATGGTGATGGTGTAATTCAGGAATTTGAAGAGAAGCCAGAGAAGCCAAGAAGTAACAAAGCTTCTATGGGTATCTACATTTTCAAATGGAGTATTTTGAAGGCAGCTTTACAGGAGCTTAAGGATGTTCCGTCTTGTGACTTTGGTAAGCATATTATTCCTCATTGCCATGAGAATGGTTCTAAGGTTGTGGCTTATGATTTTAAGGGTTATTGGAAGGACGTTGGAACACTTGGATCTTACTGGGAAGCAAATATGGAATTGGTTGATATCATTCCTGAATTCAATCTTTATGAAGAATTCTGGAAGATCTATACAAAGAGTGATATTTTACCACCACAGTATATTGATGAGTCTGGTACCGTTACTGAGAGTATCGTTGGTGAAGGTACAGAGGTTTATGGTGAGGTTAGCCACTGTGTAATTGGTTCTGGTGTTACAATCGGGAAGGGCGCAGTTGTTAAGGATTCTATTATCATGAACAATACAGTCATTGGTGAAGGTGCAGTAGTGGACAAGGCAATTATTGCTGAGAATGTTGTGATTGGTAACAACGTAGAGTTAGGTGTTGGTGAAGAGGCTGAGAATGAGTACAAGCCACAGATTTATTCATTTGGTCTTGTTACAATTGGTGAAGGCTCTACAATCCCAGACAATGTGAAGGTTGGTAAGAATACTGCAATTCATGGTCCTACTGAGGCTTCAGAGTATCCAGATGGATTATTAAAGAGTGGTTCTAGTTTGATAAAGGTAGGTGACTTAGCATGAGAGCAATCGGTATCGTTTTAGCAGGTGGTAATAGCAGCAGAATGGGTGAGTTGTCAGCTAAGAGAGCAGTTGCAGCAATGCCTGTAACAGGAAGTTATCGTGCAATTGACTTCACATTGAGTAATATGACAAATTCACATATTCAGAAGGTTGCTGTATTTACACAGTATAATTCACGTTCATTGAATGAGCATTTGAGTTCTTCGAAATGGTGGGACTTCGGTAGAAAACAGGGCGGTTTGTATGTATTTACACCAACTATTACAACTACTAATAGTTATTGGTATCAGGGTACAGCAGATGCACTTTACCAGAATATCAGCTTTTTGAAGGATAGCCATGAGCCATATGTAGTAATTGCAAGTGGTGATGGTGTTTACAAATTAGATTATAACAAGGTGTTAGAGGAGCATATCAAGAAGGGTGCAGATATCACAATTGTATGTAAGGATATTAATCCTGAGGATGATGATGTAAGCAGATTCGGTGTTGTTAAGTATAATGACGATATGCAGGTAACAGACTTTGAAGAGAAACCATTAGTAGCACAGACATCAACCGCTTCTATCGGTGTATACGTAATTCGTAGAAGACAGTTGATTGAGCTTTTGGAATCTTGTGCAAAGGAAGGAAGAACAGACTTTGTTAAGGATATCTTAATCCGTTATAAGAATGTTAAGAAGATTTATGCATACAAGATGGACTCTTACTGGAGAAACATTGGAACCATTGAGTCTTACTATAAGACAAATATGGATTTCTTACAGAAGGATATTAGAGATTACTTCTTCAGACAGTATCCAGACGTATATTCAAAGGTAGAGGATTTACCACCAGCAAAGTATAATGGGGATGCAGTGGTGAATAACAGCTTGATTGCAAGTGGATGTATTGTGAATGGTACAGTCGAGAATTCTGTATTGTTCAAGAAGGTATATGTGGGTAACAATTGTGTGATTCGTAATTCGATCATTTTGAATGACGTTCATATTGGGGATAATTCAGTCATTGAGAATTGTATCGTAGAGAGCCGTGACACATTGCGTGCTAACACAATTCATACTGCAGAGCCAGGACAGATTAAGGTTGTAGTGGAGAAGAACTTCCGCTATACATTATAGTTCTTTTTGGAGAAAGGTTTCAGACAGGAAGGTTTTATAATTACAAAGGGGTGTAAGAAAGAATGGAAATTACAGACATCAGACTTAAGAAAGTCACAAAAGAAGGCAAGATGAAAGCCGTTGCATCAATTACATTAGATAATGAATTTGCTGTTCATGATATCAAAGTAATCGAAGGCGAGAAGGGTCTTTTTATCGCAATGCCTAGCCGTAAGGCAGCGGACGGGGATTACAGAGATATTGCACATCCAATTAATCAGGGTGCGAGAGAGCGTATTCAGTCTATGATTTTAGCTGAGTATGAGAAAGCTTCACAGGAAGAAGAATAAGCTTTCATAGTATTATGGGGGTGAATAAGCCAGGGACTTGTCCCTGGCTTATTCTATTTCAATTTATGAAGAAGATCATGTGGTGAGAATGTTGCGAATGTGAAAAGTATGCTTTGAATAATAGAAAAATTATTTTTTTCATAGAATAATGATGGAAGGCATGGTACAATAATTGGGATTTACATAAGAAATGGATTATGAAAATGAAATCGAATATGAATGGGAAATACCTATGTAAATGAAGATATTAGGAGGATAAGGAAGATATGGCAAGAGTAAAGGCAGTAATTTTAGCGGCAGGTAAAGGGACTAGAATGAAATCAGAATTACCAAAGGTGATTCACAAAGCATTGGGAAAAGAAATGGTTAAGTATTCCATTGAAGCGGCAATGGATGCAGGTGCTGCGGCATCAGACGTCTGTCTTGTGGTAGGTCATAAGGCGGAGTTGGTAAAGGAGGCAGTTGGTAATCAGGTGACTTATGTTCTTCAAGAGGAACAATTAGGCACTGGTCATGCTGTAAAGTGTGCAAGTGATTTTATTGGTGAAGAAGGACTTACCATGGTATTGTGTGGAGATACTCCATTAATCACAGGAAAGACATTGCAGGCGTTAGTAGATACACATATCACAGAAGGTAATGCTATTACTGTGTTGACAGCTAAAGTAGACGATCCAACAGGATATGGACGTATTATTAAGGATAGCTGGGGTAAGTTTGTGAAGATTGTGGAACAGAAGGACGCTACATTGGAAGAACAGCGTGTAGATGAGATTAATTCAGGAATGTATATTTTTGATTCCGCTATTTTAAGTCAGGCTCTTTCTAAGATTACAAATGATAATGCACAGGGCGAATATTATCTCACTGATACAATTGAGATTGTAAAGTCAGAAGGTTTGGGTGAAGTAGCAACCTTGGTTGTGGATGATGTGAATGAAATTAAGGGTGTGAATTCACCGGAACAGCTGAAAGAAGCAGAGGATATTCTTAGTAGCAGAGCATAGAAAAGGAATGTAGAATGTTTCGTTTATTTGGGAAGAAACAACATGAGGACAAGAGAATGAAATTAATTGTAGGACTTGGTAATCCGACAGCGAAGTATGATAGGACGAGACATAATGTTGGATTTGAAGTGATAGATCAGCTTTCGAAGGAATATAATATATCAGTGGACACTGCAAAACACAAGGGGTTATATGGTAAGGGTAGAATTGCTAGCGAGACGGTAATTCTTTTGAAACCTATGACTTATATGAATTTAAGCGGTGAAAGTGTAGTTGCGGTGGCAAATTATTTCAAAATTGCGGCAGAGGACATCATTGTTATTTATGATGATATTAATCTAGATGTGGGAAGACTTCGCATTCGTGAAAAAGGAAGTGCAGGAGGACACAATGGTATTAAGAATATCATTGCACATCTCGGTACGGATGCATTTCCTCGTATTCGTGTAGGAGTTGGAATGAAACCTCCGAGAATGGATTTGGCGGATTATGTGTTATCTCATTTTACAAAAGAGGAACAGGTGATGATGGAGGATGGATACGCTAAAGCGTGTAAAGCCTTAGAACTAATGGTGATGGATGATGTTGCTAGGGCGATGAATGATTTCAACGGAAAGTGATACTGTGCGAAACGTGATAAGTATGACGCTTAAACAAATAAACTGTTCACTGTGGGCACGCTTTCGTTGCCCTTGGCTCGTAGCGGTACTAAGTTCAGCTGCGCTTCACTAAGTACCGACGGCCGCGCAGCACCCACTTGTGAACTAGTTTACTTGTTCAAGCTGGTAATGACTATACAAGCTTTAGCTATGGTGTTTCACACATGGATGAGAATAATAATAGGAGTTAGTGAGAAAAGGAAAAGAGTATGGAAACTTTGCTGGCGCCGTTTCGGCTAAGTGAGTTGGAAAGCAAATACGAAGAGGCAAAGAGAAAGAAGAAATTGCCGGTGGAGATCAGTGGAACCGATGGCTATGCCCGGTATTATACGATGAATTGTTTGGGAGATAAGCGGGTAAAGCTGATTGTAACCCACAATGAGGATCGGGCAAAGGAGATATTGGATTCATACAGTTTTTTTGACCGAAATATCTTGTATTATCCGGCGAAGGATGTCTTGTTTTATAGTGCAGATATTCATGGACATACGATTCTGAGACAGCGTATGGAAGTGGTAAAGGCGATTTTAGAAAAGACTGCTACGACAGTGGTGGTGTCTATTGATGCATTACTTAACAAGATTGTGCCACTTTGTGAGATTGAAAAGAATATTGTAACATTTACGGTGGGCGAGACTCTGAACCTAGAGAAGGTAAAGACGACGTTGGTTTCTCTAGGTTATGAGCGTAATGACTGGGTAGATGGTGTAGGGCAGTTTGCGATTCGAGGAGGTATTTTAGATATCTTCCCAATGAGTAATGAGTGCCCTTTTCGTGTTGAGCTTTGGGGTGAAGATGTAGACAGTATTCGAAGCTTTGACGTGGAGAGTCAGAGAAGTATTGAGAATATGGAGTTTCTTTCTATTTATCCAGCAGCAGAAATGATTTTGGATGAAGAACGTGTAGCAGCGGGACTGAAAAAGATAGATAAAGAGCATAAGGCGTATGCGAAGGATTTGAAGGAAAGCTTTAAGACAGAGGAGTATGCTCGAATTAATCGTGAGGTTGCCTCTTTGAAGGAGGAACTGGAGTATTTCCATAGTGCAATGGGTGTGGATGGATATATTGGATTTTTCTATGACGAGCTTTGTAGTTTTCTATCCTATATGCCGAAGGATACCATGATTTTTGTGGATGAGCCTGATAAGGTGTTGGCGAGAGCTGAAGCTTGTCAGATTGAATTCCATGAGAGTATGATTAGTCGTCTGGAGGGTGGCTATATGTTGCCTGGCCAGATGGATATATTATTTGATTATAAGGAAATGGTGGGAAAGCTGGCAGGGCGAGAAACGGTGTTGTTCAGCATATTGAGCAAGAAGGAATCTTTGTTTGAGCCACAAACAAAGGTGGAGTTTGATACAAAAATGGTACCGACCTACCACCATAATTTTGAGATGTTGTTGAAGGATATTCGTAACTGGAAAAGGGATGGGTATCGCATTTTACTTTTCTCACCTTCCACGACACGAGGAGAGCGTCTTGCAAAGGACCTGCAGGAGCAAGAAGTGAATTGTTTCTTTTCAGGGGACAAGAACCGTATACTTGCAGAGACAGAAATGATGGTTACTAACGGACGTTTGCGGTCTGGTTTTTGCGTGCCAGAAATTAAGCTGGTGGTTTTGACAGAAGGTGATTTATTTGGACAACGCAAGACGAAAAAACGTCTTAAGAGAAAACCATTATATTCAGGAGAGAAGATTAAGAGCTTTGATGATTTAAA
>JAGAQX010000221.1 GCA_017622535.1 Lachnospiraceae bacterium
AACACCATTCCAATCTTCTCACGAACTTTATTTATATTAACCTTCTTATCCGTAATATCCACACCATTGAAAAGGATTTCACCAGACTCTGGACGCTCTAAGAGATTTAAAGAACGTAAAAATGTGGACTTACCACAACCGAAAGGACCAACAATCGCAATCACTTCGCCTTTATAAATGTTGGTGCTAAGGTTTTCTAATACTGTATTCTCACCGTAAGACTTGCACAAATCTTTTACTTCAATCAATACTTCTCTATCTAGCATCTTTCTTCAATCTCCTTTCTAAGCGATTGACTCCCGAAGTCATCAACATAACAATTACTAAATATACCAATGCTACTGTTACTAATGGAATCAATGCTTCATAAGTATTGCTTCGAATGATATCTGCACCCTTCATTACATCAACCAAACCAACATAACCTACAATGGAACTTTCCTTTAATAAAGAAATAAACTCGTTACACATAGCTGGCAATGAATTTTTAATACCCTGTGGTAATATAATATGTATCATCGTTCTACCATAACTAAATCCTAGACTACGTCCTGCTTCGAACTGTCCAATTTCAATACCAATAATACCTGAACGAATTGCTTCTGCAACGTATGCACCAGAATTCAATCCAAACGCCAAAATAGCTGCAATTACCGGATTAATCTTCATCGCTCCAAACACAACATAATACATAATCATAAGCTGTGCCAATACTGGCGTACCACGAAATACAGTCAAATATATTTTTGCCACTGTATTTGCAAATGCTAGTACAATTGTCTTCTCACCACTTCTGTCATTAGCAACACGGATAATTGCAATCAAGAAGCCTAACACAATACCAATCAATCCTGCGAACACTGTAATCAAAATGGTATTACCCAAACCTTTGACAATATATTGCCAACGATTATCCTTTACAAAAGAATCATATAGACGGTCCTTGAAGCTTCTCTGCTCCACATTCTCCTTATTCTTAACAATAATAACCTGCTTTGCAGTTGTATATGAATCTGTAAAATCAATATTTTTCAAACGATCTTCCGTAACCGTCATACCCGCAACACCGATATCAGCCTTACCAGACTGCACCGCCATGATGATAGCATCAAACTCCATATCTGTTATCACTAATTCCATACCGAGCTTATCTGCAATTGCTTGAGCCATATCCACATCGATACCTGTCGGTTCACCATTTTCAAAATATTCATATGGTGGGAAACCTACATTAGTCGCCATAGTAAGTGTTCCATTACTTCTATCCACATCCTCTGGCGAAACATAAGGTGTCTTACCCTTCGTGTCATCTCCGATATAATTCTTAATAATATCTGCAATCACACCCTCCGACTGTAATTCACCTAGGGCCATGTTGATCTCATTTTTTAACTTTGTATTCTCCTTTGCAATACAGATTGCATATTCCTCAACTGCAAACTCCTCTTCCAAAATGGATAATTCAGCATTCTTATCCACAAATGCTTTTGCTGGTTGCTCATCAATAATCACACAGTCCACTTTATTTTGTTTCAACGCCTGAACTGCATCTGCGCCTTTGTTAAAACGGGATAACTTAGCTGTACCGGCCTTCTCATAATCCGTGGCATAGATATCACCTGTTGTTCCTAGCTGTACACCAATATTAGCACCTTCCAAATCATCAACGCCAGCAACCACTTTTGTAGGTTTTACTTCCTCTTTCTTGCCACATCCAAAACTAAATGTAGCAATCATCAACATCATCACAGCAAATAATATGTATTGCTTCTTATTACTTGCCTTCTGCTTTAGTACATGCATCATCTTCTCCTTGCAGAACTTCTCTGCACTCCTTTACCTCATATTTGAATTGATTGGGCAATTCGTACCCTTACCGAAAACGTCAAAGCTCCTTCGGTTCATTGTATAAACACTGTTTTCTATCATACTTGATTTCACTAAAATTCTCAATGCTTTTTCTATCCAAAAAGCATGTGTTTTTCTAACATTTTGCACTATTCATTCCACACATTTTATAAAGACAAACTTTATCATATCTATTTTGTTATAATACTGCTAATTTCCACCTTGCACCGCTAGAACAACATTCTCCGGTTTCTCAGCAACATAATCTGTCCCAGCCTGTTCCAATTCTTCCCTGTTACCATATCCATACAGAACGCCAACCGAAGCAATTTCATTCTCTTTCGCACCATGAATGTCGTGGAAACGGTCTCCTACCATGATTGCATTTTCTTTGATTTGCTCTATAGATATATCCATCTGCTTCGCAAATTGTTTCAAGGCATAATCAATTACTTTTCCTTTGGTATTTCGCACACCCTCTAAATCACTTCCTGCAATCACGCAAAAATATTGGGATAAGGAAAAATGCTCCAAGATATCCTTTGCCAGAAACTCTGGTTTAGAGGTTGCCACCAGCAAGTGACAGCCTTGTTCCTTTAGCTTTTGCAACATCTCTGGAACACCTGCATATACCTCATTTTCATACTTACCTGTCACGTTGTACAACTCTCGATAATAGGTAACCGCCTGGCTTGCCTTTTCCTCGTCAAAACCATAAAAATCCATGAAGGAATTCAACAATGGTGGTCCGATAAACTTATATAATTCACTTCTGTCTTCCACAGAAATCCCAAACTTATCTAGCGCATAGATAACAGAATTTGTAATTCCAAGTCCTGGGTCTGTCAAGGTTCCATCTAGGTCAAATAATACAATTCGTTGCATGCTCATTCTATATATACTCCTTTCCAAGAAATAGATCTATTGCATTGATATGTCTGACTCCTTCCTGTTGATCACGGAATTTATCTAGTGAAATAATATACCTTGGATACCCATCTTTTATATCCCTAAACGGTCTATATTCTCTTTCCTTAATTCTTTCGGTTGCTTTGAAATCTTCTCCTTGCATAGTGTATGTCACCTGAATATATGCATAATTTTGATTTTTGTCACGTACTATAAAATCACATTCAAACTTTCCTATTCTTCCAATACTAACCTGATAATCATTACTTACAAGATACAGATAAACTATATTTTCAAGACTTGGTCCATAACTTAATCTATTGTCAGTATTCATTGCAAAATAAATTGCAAGATCTGCCAGATAGTATTTTTGTTCCCTTTTTATGGCTTTCTTGCTCTTCAAATCAAAACGATTACACTCGTACACAATCTTCGCTTTTTTTAATTCCTCTATATATCCACGTACAGTTGATGGTTTCGTTGAAACACCTTCTTTTTTCAAACATTCCATCAAACCAGAAAGAGAGAATGATGATGAATAATTATTCAAGAGAAAGGCTTGTACTCTTTCGTATACCGGAACATTCGATATCCGTTTTCTCATCCTTACATCCTTATTAAATATCTCTTGTATAATTCCGCACGTATAAACTTGTCTAGCACTAAGCTCTGGGAATTCAAGTGTTTTCGGAAATCCTCCATTCAATATATACTCATTAAATTCCTCCTCTATGTCATCACGAATAGTGATATTAAAAAAAACTTTCATATCCAGAAACTCTTTAAAATCTAACGTGTATGTTTCGAAATTTAAATATCTACCTGTAAGCTTTGTAGAAATTTCATCACTAAGCAAGTATGAATTTGATCCTGTCAAGAACACTGAAAATCCTTCTTCCGCATACGCCTGAACAACACCTTCAAATCCATGTACATTTTGAATTTCATCTATAAACAAATAATAAAATCCATCCTCTGCTATCATAGATTCAATTTTTTCTTCTAACTGTTCAGGCGTTCGAATGCTTTTGTATCCTCTCTTATCCAGTGGTATATAAATAATCTGTGATTCGGAAACTCCCTTTTCCAAAAGTTCATTGATAATCCCCTTTAACAAAAAGGATTTACCACATCTTCTGATACCAGTAATCACTTTAATAATATCCGAATCGAAAAACGGACGAATCTTTGATAAATACTTTTCTCTAGGATAAACATTTTTATACATAACATCGCTCCTTTCACAGAGATATTATATCATTAATCCTCGTTTCACGGTACTATTTTTTGTATTTTTTTATTTTTAATACCCTAAAATGCAATTTTTATCCCAAGAATTACTATGTTCCATCACAGTCCAGTATTTTAATCTTTGTCTTTTACCAAAATATAGATAAAGCCGTCTGTTCAATGTAAAATGAACAGACGGCTCAGATTGAAATTCAATAACCTTATATTTTTACTCACCCACACGAATGTGAATACTACCGCTGGTTGTAGATGCTTCGCACAAACCACCACTTGCTGATTGTGGCACATCCACGCTTCCGCTAGTTGCATCTGCAATGAAATTCTTTGGCGTCAACAAGTTGCCACGAATACTTCCACTGGTTGCTGAAAGTTTTAGATTTGCAGCATCACAAGCCTCAAAACTGATTCCACCACTAGAATTTTTAAGTTCCATATTACCAGAAGCAATCACATTGCTACATTTGATGCTTCCACTGGAATTTTCCCCAGTCACATTCGCACACTCTACATCGGTCAGCTGAATACTTCCGCTGGTACCATCTACATCAATATTTTCTTTTGCAACAATAGAAGACAATCGAATACTTCCGCTAGAACCTTTCGCAACCATATTCTTACATTCCACCTCTGAAATATGAATTCCACCACTGGTACTACTTGCTTGGACATCATTTTCTACGCTAACAGAAGCCACTTGGATTCCGCCACTGCTTCCTGCCACAATCATGCTACCCACCTGGTTCTCGCCGACATCAATTCCGCCACTCGTATTTTCTACAGATAATGCACCGGTCACATCTGCATTGAAGATAATCTTACCACTGCTGTTTGCAACCTTTGCTTCTTCAAAAGTAAAATCTGTTGGTACCTCTAATCTTCCACTTGTATTATTTAGTACAAGCTTTTTATATTCCGTCTTTGGTAAATATACCGTAATCTTAACTTCCTCCAGCGACACACCAAAATTAAAGCTCCATTTATTATCGCTAATACGTTTGACGGTTAATGTATCATTCTCAACCTTAACATCATCATATATATGTTCATTCTCCGTACACACTACCTTGCAAGCGCCATCTGTAGATGGAACAAGGGTAACTTTTGCCTCCAATCCATCAATGAATATATTTTCAAATGATTCCTTAATATCATATGTATTGGTTTTCCACTCTACCGTATCTACCTTTGCTACATCAAATCCCACTGACGCGAAGGATGTAAATGCACTAATGAATCCAACCGCGATCATACATACAGCCACAATTATGGCAATCTTTTTTGCTTTCTTCATATTACAAACTCCTTTACTTCTTAATAAATAATCCTTTAATTCCAATCAATATCTTCTTGCTCAACCATAGAATTCCCTTGGTCACCAGGTTAAATCCAAAGAACAGAAGGATGGAAAGACCTACGGCCATAAGCCCACATCCAAACATCATTCCAAACACTGCAAACTGTCCTTGAACCAACGATGCAAATGCGGTTGCTACCATTGCAAGACCACTAAAAGCTACAGATAAATCCAATGCGTACAGTGAGATAATCATCACCCAAACTACGAGATAGCACGATAACACTACACTACACAGGGCCAAGATAATTGGAACCCAAACAGGTGCTCCCAAAACAAGTAACACGACCTCCCAAGCCTTTAACGCCTGCTTTGGTTTTACTTTTTCCTTTACTAGTTTTGGTAATGATACCTCTGATAGAATCTGGTTAATGATTTCTTCCATACTACCTAACGCTCCTACAGCTTCTTCCTCACTCATTCCATCTTCCACTCGGTCATCAATCATTTCCCCGTAAAAATCCAGAGATTTATTAATATCCTCTTCCGGCACACCATTTAACCTTTCCCGAAGTGCCGCCAAAAATTCACTCTTATTCATTGTTATGCTCCTCCCTTGCTACAAAGCTATATATGGACATAATCTCTTTCCATTCTTCCTTAAAATCTTCTATACGTTTCAGTCCTGCTTCTTCAATATGGTAATACTTTCTGAGTCTTCCATTATGCTCTGCAGAACGAACAGTAAGCATCTCCGCCTTTTCCAATCTGCGCAAAATTGGATAAAGTGTTGATTCGGAAATCTCTACATATGGCTTCATATCTTTAATAATCTGATAACCATAAGAATCTTCATTTTTAATAGCCGCAAGGACACATACATCCAACAGACCTCTTTTTAATTGAATATCCATCCTAATACCCTCCTTTGCACAATACTATACCTCACATAGTATTATATGTCAAGAGGTATTTTTTTTAATTTTCATTAAGGTGCTCAAGCTTTAATAAATGATTGCATTTTTCGCATCTTCTGTTAAAATCATTGTTTGGAATTTGTAGCAATGGAAGGACAAATCATTTAAGTAAAGAACTGAATGAAGCATAAAATATTGAATGAATTACACGACATTGAATGAATCACAAGATAGATTATAGAAAAAGGGAATTACTATGAAACATATTCATCCAAGAAGAATTATATATAGAATCTTACATTTTATGGCGAGCCAGTTTGTGCTGACCATTGCTGTTATTGCAATGCTAATCACTTGCATTTTTGTTCCTGTAGACAAGGGATATCTTGATTACTTCAACTGGCAGACCCTTGCCACACTGTTCTGTACATTAGCAGTAGTGTGCGCATTTGCCCATATTCATGTGTTTGAGATTATCAGTCGAAACATCGTATTAAAGCTACACACTCTGCGTAATGCAACCATTGGAATTGTATTTATTACCTTTGTGGGCTCCATGATTTTAGCAAATGATATGGCACTGCTCACATTTTTACCATTAGGTTATTATGTATTAAAGAGCACGGATAACAAAGACGCCATGGCATTTACCTTTATTATGCAAAATATTGCGGCGAACTTAGGGGGTATGGTGACACCTTTTGGCAATCCACAAAACCTATATCTATACGCCTATTACAACATCAAAACTGGGGAATTTGTAAAGATTATGCTGCCAAGCTTTCTTATGGCAACCGCATTGATTATTGTATGTTGTCTTTTTGTAAAGAACACACCTCTTACCCTGCAACAAGAAAAGACGTACACCTTAAATGTTCGCCTTACTGTAATATATTCCATATTGTTTATTGCAAGTATCTTGATTGTATTCCGTGTAGTACCTTATGGATTCGGTACTGTAGTGATTACTATTGCACTTCTATTCCTAGATAAGAAAGCTTTGAAGCAGGTAAATTATCCGCTGTTACTGACATTCTGTGTATTCTTTGTATTCAGTGGAAATCTTGCTAGAATTCCTGCAGTCAATGATTTCTTTTCCTGGTTGTTGCCAAAGAATACCTTGCTATTCGGAATTCTATCCTGTCAGGTCATCAGTAATGTTCCAAGTGCAGTACTATTATCACACTTCACCAACGATTATGCTGCATTATTACCTGC
>JAGAQX010000028.1 GCA_017622535.1 Lachnospiraceae bacterium
TCCTGCTCTTTATACAAAGTATATTGCAAAGTCAAATCTAAAAAAGTCGAATCTATGAACCATATAACGCATTTTTGTAAGCCCTTACCTTTAACAAAATGAAAAGAGACCGACAGATTTCATCTGTCAGTCTCTTATAACTTCATTATAATTCTAAGTATATACTTCTTATCTTCTCTTCAAGAACTCTGGAATCTTAATGCTTCCATCTGCTTCCTGCTTTGGAGCCTGTGGTCTTGCTGTTGTAACAGGTGTAGCCTGTGTTGCATTCATTGCACCACCCTGTGTATTGTTCAAGAATGAAGGCTTTGCTGGAGTTGTCTGCTGTGGTGTAGCCATAGGTTGTCCAACATAGGTTGGTGTTGGCTGTGAAGCATTAAAACCTGCTTGTGTCTTCTCCGGTGTCATTGCCTGTGGGCGATAAGCTGGCTGTGAAGGCTGCACTGGAGTTGTTGGCTGTGCTGGTGTTGGAGCAGGTGCCGGTGCAGGAGTAGCTGCTGGCTTAACAAAAGTTGGAGTTACATTCTGTCCAAAGCTTCCATAAGCATTTCTCTTAGCTGCCTGTTCAATACCTGTAGCAATAATTGTAATGCTAACCTCTTCGCCTAAAGTCTCATTGTCAACTGTACCGAAAATAATATTCACATCTTCACCTGCAGCTTCTGTTAAATAGTTAACTGCATCGTAAGCTTCAATCATTCCAATATTACCAGCAAAGTTAATAATAATATCAGTTGCACCTGAAACAGTTGTCTCAAGCAATGGTGATTCCATAGCCTGCTTAATTGCTTCAACTGCCTTATCTTCTCCGCTTCCACGTCCAATACCAATATGTGCAATACCCTTATCACGCATAACCGACTGGATATCCGCAAAGTCAAGGTTGATAATACCTGGGCTCTGAATCAAATCTGTTACACCCTGTACACCCTGCTGTAATACTTCGTCTGCTTTCTTAAGAGCATCTGGAATTGTAGTTCTCTTGTCACAAATCTGTAACAACTTGTCATTTGGAACAACAATCAATGTATCTACATGTTCTTTCAATCTGTCAATACCAGCAACTGCGTTGGCCATACGAGGTTTACCCTCAAATGAAAATGGCTTTGTAACAACGCCGACTGTTAAAATACCAAGATTCTTTGCGATCTCAGCAACAACCGGAGCAGCACCTGTACCAGTACCGCCACCCATACCACAGGTAACGAATACCATATCTGCATCCTTCACTAACTCTGTAATCTCTTCTCTATTCTCTTCAATAGCGCCAGCACCAACCTCAGGCTTAGCACCAGCTCCTAACCCTTTCGTAAGCTTCTCACCAATCTGAATCTTAGTAGGTGCCTTAGAAGTTGCTAACACCTGTTTATCTGTATTAATGGCAACTAAATCCACTCCATTAATATTCTCATCAATCATTCTGTTAACTGCATTGTTACCAGCTCCACCTACACCAATCACTAAAATCTTTGCAGGCCCTTTGTCTTCAAATGTTTTTATTTCAAGCAAGGTTGTATCCTCCTTATAAAAAATTTTCTTATTCTTTAGTAAACATATACTAATATAATACTGTTTTTTTGTAAAATAATCAACCCTATATTTAACGAAAATATTGAAAAATATGGATATTTTTTGTTACATTTACTGATTTTGCACTCCCGTTTCACCAGCAGAACCTTCCGCTTGTCCACTTTCACCTTCCATAGGAGGTTGTAGCTCCCCAGATTGCGTAGCATCTCCTGTTGACTCCGTCTTATTTTCATTGTGTTCCACAGGCTCCTCCTTCTCTGGTTTAAATGATGCCTTTCCATTCATAACCTCAAAGTCTCGCATATCTAGGATTCCTTTTTTTCCTTTTAGACCTTCTAATATTTGACCCAAATCCACCAATTGACGCTCTAAAATACTTCCATCCCCTACCTCAATCCGAATATCCTTATGCTGTAATATAATTTCATTTTCTGTAGTAAAACGAATAGAATCAATGATTAGATCGTATTTCTGAATCAACTGCGTTAACGTTAGTATGGTCTTAAAACGCGCCTCATCCTCTATCGGCAACTTCTCATGAAGCTCCATTGTATCAAAGGACATACCAGAAATACATGGTGCATCCTCTAATTTTCTTTGTGAAATCTCCAACACATACCCATCCTGGTCGAAATATACATAGGAATTCATATACTCCACACAGCCAGCCATTGCTTTTTCGTAAACAGTAATCGTTATCTTATGTACATTTACATATTCCACATCCAGTTTTGCAATAAACGGAATATCCTCTACCGGCTGTATTTTATTTTTCAGCATTAACAAAATGGTGTTATCAATGTATCCATTTTCCAAAACAAAGTCCTTAATTTGTTCGTCAGTATAATGTTTGTTTCCTGTAACCTCAATCTCATTAATGCTAAAACAAGTAAACAAAACAATCAGCATAACAACAAGGATACCTGCTATTCCGCCTGCAAAAATCCCTTTCTTCTTTTTCTTAAATTGAATTACATTGTTATTCTTATCACTCATGTTTGCTCCTAATTATGTGCATCACTAATAATTGTTAGTAGTCCTAATTTGCATATCTATTACACAAACTTTCCAACCACCTCATCGTTTATTATTTACACGTACTCTGCCTGTACTCCAATTCTTTGCAAGTCACGCACAATATCTTCATATCCTCTTTGAATGTACTCAATATTGGTAACAAGAGTTGTTCCATCACTCAACATTCCTGCCACAACAAGGGCAGCTCCTTGTCGCAAATCAGTTGCACACAACGTGGTCCCCTTAAGTTCAACCTCGCCACCCGTACGTACAATTCCGTCGTCGACCTCACAAGTTGCTCCCAATTTATTCAACTCCCGAACAATACTGAATCGATTCTCAAAAATTGTTTCTTCAATCCTACTATATGTTTTTGCTTGGGCAAGCACCGTAATTAATACCGGTAACAAATCCGTAGGAAACTCTGGATATATTCCAGTCCGAAACTCTCCTCCCTGCACTTGCCCCATAGATGAAATCAATAAGGCATTATCGCGCCTAATCACATTTACACCAAGTCTAGCTGTTACATTAATCACATTTTTAATATAGTGAATATCATCAATCCCAGTCAATCGGATTTCACTTGGAATCGCAGACGCCATCAACAGATAAGTTCCTGCAACTATGCGATCATACACATTACAATAATCACTTGATGTCAATTCCTTTGTGCCTTTGATCAACAATGTATCTGTTCCAACTCCCTCAATCAAAGCACCCATCGAAATTAAATAATTACATAGCTCTATAATTTCCGGTTCTTTTGCCGCACCACGAAGAATAGTTCTTCCTTTGGCCGCCACAGCTGTCATAATTAAATTCTCCGTTGCACCAACACTCGGAAAACGTAACTGAATTACACCGCCCTGTAGATAATATGATTTTCCAAGCACCTTATCCTCAACCACCCGAATATCAATATTCATTTTGAGAAAACCTTGTAAATGAATATCAATGGGACGAAGTCCAATTGCACATCCACCTGGCAACCCTAGCTCCACCCGTTGCCATCTAGCTAGCATCGGTCCCAATAACAACACCGACGAACGAAGCTTTGTGGTAAGTTCGGCGGGTAGCGGTGCATATTCTGCACGGGTAGTGTCAATCCACAACGTATTATCTTGCATTTGCGTCTTAACATTCAGACACTCCAAAAGCTGACACATTACAGATACATCTTCAATTGCTGGACAATTATAAATTACCGACACACCAGAACTAAGCAGTGTTGCTGCCATAATCGGTAAAACTGTATTCTTTGATCCCTGTATCGCAATGTTTCCCTTTAATCGCTCCGCTTTTCTAATTCTAATCTTTGTCATAACTATCCACATCCAATGTTTGCCTTATATACTATAATATGCACCCGGCATCTGAAATGTGAATAATTCTATTATCTTTTAATACTGTTTCGCAACATGTAAATGTCTAGAAACTGCTAACACAATTCCTATCTCTATCAACAGACAACATAGAGCTGTACCACCATAACTAATAAATGGTAATGGTACTCCCGTTGGTGGAATTGTATTGGTTACTACAGCAATGTTAATCAACACCTGCGCAGCAATATGGGTAGTAATTCCTACCACCACTAATGCACCAAACAAATCTCTTGTATTGTATGCTATGACAATACAACGCCAAATCAAAAACATAAACATACCAATTACACAAATTGCACCAAACAATCCTAACTCTTCACAAATTACAGCAAATATGTAATCATTATGAGACTCTGGAATGAAACCAAGCTTCTGTATACTCTGTCCTAAACCTTTTCCAAACACACCACCAGAACCAATGGCATACAAGGACTGTAATGTTTGATAACCCTTATCATATTTTTCAGGATTTAACCAAATGTTAATTCGTTCCATTCGATAAGAAGTACCAAGCAAAAATCCAACTGCAATTACTGCAATTCCACCAAATCCAATTAGAAAGAATCGTTTAATCTTAGGGCTTGTAATAAAAACTACAATCGCCATAATCGCTACGCAAATGAGTCCCGTACTCAAATTCTCATCCAAAATTAATATACTTGCAACAATTGGACAGGCAACAATTTTACCTAACTCAACCCAATCATCAATCTGGCGAACTTTTATTGTGGACATATGTGCCGTATATACTGCAATTACCAATTTTGCCAATTCTGATGGCTGGAACTGAAATGGTCCAATCTGTAACCATCTCACTGCACCATGACTCGTTGTTCCCAAAAGCATAACTAAAAACAATAACACGATAACCAGAATCATCATAATTAATGACCAATTCTTCCATCGACGATAATCATAGAATGATACTCCAAGCATTGCTATAATTCCAACAACTGCAAAGGCCCCCTGTCGCATAAGATAATACGCCGCATTATCAGTTTTCAGTTCAGCTGTGTATGAACTTGTACTGTACACCATGACCAAACCAAATATGACTAAAAACAAGGTTACAAACAATAATGGATAATCAAAATATTCACCTACATATATACGCTTTCCAATCAACTGCGCAAATCCGCCCGATTTCTTTTTTGCCATATACTATGCTCCTAACTGATTTACAAACTCTTTAAACATATCTCCTCGTTGCTCATAATTATCAAACATACCCCAGCTTGCACAGGCTGGCGAAAGTAGCACTGCCTCCCCTGCTTCTGCTTCTGTCGAAGCCATATCAACTGCTTCTTTTAAATCATTTGCAAACAACACATCTGTAAATCCGTACTTTGCAGCGGTATCTGCTATCATCTGTGCTGTCTGTCCAATCAAAATCAACTTTTTAACCTTACCCTCAAAAGCTAAAATCCAGTCATCAAAGGATACCCCCTTGTCATATCCTCCGCCAATTAACACCGTTTTTCGGTTCATAGCCTGAATTCCCTTAATCGCTGCATCCGGATTCGTACCCTTTGAGTCATTGTAATACGTTACACCATCAATCTCTGCAACATATTCAATACGATGCGCAACCCCTTTGAATTCCTTAAGTGTCGCAACAATATCACCCATCGGAATTCCCATGTAATAAGCAACCGCAATTCCAGCCATATAATTCTCAACATTATGCTCACCTAACAAGATAAGGTCTGCAAGGTCAATTACTCTTGTCTCTGTACCACTCTCACGAATGACAATGGCATCATTACTCAGACACACACCCTCTTCTAAGCTATGTAAACGACTAAAATACACAACCTTTGCCTGCACTCTTTTATCCTGTGCCATAGCCTTTGTAATCTCGTCATCATAATTTAAAATCAAAAAATCTTCTTCTGTCTGATTGCGACACACATCCAACTTAACAGATGCATAATTCTCCATCGTATAATGACGATTCAAATGATCCGGTGTCACATTCAACACAGCACTGACATGTGGTCGAAACTCATCAATTGTCTCTAGCTGGAAGGATGATACCTCCGCCACAGTATAGGATTCTTCATCCATCTGCAACGCAACCTCAGTATATGGAATACCAATATTTCCAACTGTAAAACTATTGCCTGTATAACGTTTGAAAATCTCTCCTACTAAAGACGTAGTGGTAGTTTTTCCATTGGTTCCAGTGATGGCTGCCAAGTGACCTGCACCAGCTTGATATGCCAACTCAATCTCGCTCCAGATTGGGATATTATTCTCACGCACCACATTTGCCACTGGAGAATCGATTGGAACACCTGGACTTATCACCATTAAATCAATGTCTCTCAAAATCTTATCATTGATTTCACCTAGAACAACTTTTATCTCTGCACCATTATCAAACTGTGCCAAAAGCTTCTCCACATCCAAGGAAACATTGTCATCATAAAATACAATCTCCGCCCCTTTTTGAAGCAAAAGCTTTCCTGCATTTATTCCGCTTTTTCCAGTTCCAACAATCAGAAACTTTTTTTGAAAATCCATATCGTTCCTCCTATCACGTATCAAATCCAATCAAACACAAATCGCTTGTATACTATATCTGTCATTCTAAAAAATTTTATAATGCAACTAATCCAATTAAGCAAAGGATTGCTGTAACAATAGAAAAGATTGCAACTACCTTTGTTTCAGGCCAGCCACATAGTTCAAAATGATGATGAATCGGTGCCATCTTAAATACACGTTTTCCTGTCTTCTTAAACCACACCACCTGAATCATAACAGAAATCACTTCAAACAAATAAATAAATCCAACAATCACAATATAAATTGGCATTTTTAACATAATTGCAGTTGCAGCAATCAAGCCACCAAGAGCTAAGGAACCAGTATCACCCATAAATACCTTCGCTGGATATACATTAAATACTAAAAATCCCAACAACGCTCCCACCGCTGCACAGGTAATTGGATGTAAACCCGATTCCATACCGATTGCTACCACAGTGAAAAATGTAGCAGTCAATACAGTAATTGATGAAAGCAACCCATCCAAACCATCCGTGAAATTGGTACCATTTACAGTTCCGATTACTACAAAGAACAAAAATGGATAAAACCAAAATCCTAAATCAAGCTCATAACCCTTTGCAAATGGTACAAGCACTGCAGTTCCTACATCTGTGTAATTAGCCAAATAATATGCAAACACCGCTGTAATCACAAACTGCCCAGCCATCTTCTGCCATGCACGAAGACCCATAGAACGCTTCATTACAACTTTGATATAATCATCCAAGAAACCAACCAAACCAAAACCAAGTGTTACAAATAGCACTGGTAAAATCATCGGATTGCTTTTCACATAAAACAGTGCTGTAATAACAATACTGCAAAGAATAATCAATCCACCCATTGTTGGCGTACCTGACTTCTTCAGGTGTGACTCTGGTCCATCATCTCTGACAAATTGACCAAACTTTAGTTTCTTCAAAAATGGTATCATAATTGGACTCAATACCACACTGATACCGAACGCTATTAATACTGGTAATAAAACTGTAAAATCTAATTTCATAATCTAATCCTACCCTTTTGTAATCTAATATTTATGTACATTGCCAAAGTCTCTTCCTAAAATATGGGGCATTTTAATCCAAATAGATTACTCATCCTATTCCACTCTTATAAACACCTTATACCACAAGACCTTGTATGTATAATGCACACATACTACAATAGTATAATTCTTTTTCTCTTTTTTATCAACCTAATTGATTGTTTTTACTACTTTTATTCAATAACTTTATTCCTACTCGGCAACTTCAAACGAACCAGGTTCTGTCTCTATATATTCTTCCTCTATTCCTAAGTAAGGTAAAATGTTCGAAAAAAGCTCTGCCATAACCGGTGCCGCAATTGTTCCACCATAATACACCCCCACCGGTTCATCAATCATAATAAGACCTATCACTTGAGGATTATTCGCTGGAGCAAAGCCTAAAAAGGATGAAATATATTTCCCATTACCTCTCGGCAACTTTTCAGAGGTTGCAGTTTTGCCTCCTATTCGATATCCTGCCACCTGACCTTTACTTCCAGAACCTTCTGCCACAACCGCCTCTAACAATTCCTTCATCGTGTCAGAGGTTTCTTTCTGGATCACACCCTTTTTTCGTGTATATTCGAATTCTTCCTTTTTTTCACCTTCTTCATTGGTTGTGTACATCGCAAAATGTGGTATCACCAAATCACCACCATTGATAGCTGCACTAGCTGCTCGCAACAGTTGCATCGGCGTAATCTGAAAAGACTGCCCAAAACTCATAGTTGCAAGCTCAACCGCTTTGACATTCTCTTGTTTATGCATAATGGATGAAGCTTCGCCAGGCAAATCCACACCCGTTTTCTCAAATAATCCGAGTTTCTCATACGTTTTATACATATTAGAAACCCCAACTCTTGCTCCTACATCCATAAATACCGGATTACATGAATTCATAAAACCTTCCCGAAAGGTCTCTGTTCCATGTCCACCCACCTTATGACATCGGATTTTCCGATCTTCCACAATGCGAAAACCCGGACAGGAAAAAGTATCTTCTAAATTCACCACTTTTTCTTCTATCGCAGCTGTGGCTGTTACTAGCTTAAATGTAGAGCCCGGCTCATAGGTATCATTTATACAAAAATTACGCCACATATAATTAAGCGCGTCCTGCTCATTATCGTATATATTATCTACTCCCACTAGAGTATATGGTTCATTCAAATTATATTCTGGAACATTCACCATGGCATAAATTTCACCGTTTTGCGGATTCATCAATACCACCGACACACGTTTTGCCTGTTTCGACTTCATAACCTTTGTCGCCACCTGCTCTGCATACTTTTGCATATTTAAATCAATAGAAACATGCAAATTATCACCAGCTATTGGTTCTATACGACTTTCCGCTTCATTCTCCAGTTCTTTTCCATGTGCATTTGTCAAAGTCAATATACTTCCTGGCACTCCTGCAAGAACATCTTCGTAGGCAACCTCTAAACCAACAATCCCTTGATTATCTGCACCTGTAAAACCTAATACTTTGCTAGCCAAAGAATCATAAGGATAATATCGCTTATAATCTTCATCTATCATAACTCCACTAAGCTTCATATCTCGCAGTTTATCAGCAACCTCTTTATCCACATTGCTCTTTATCTTTTCTCGAATCGTATTCGCCTGCACTTTCTTTCGAACCGTTTCTTCGTCGAGTTCTAAGACATTGCATAATGCTTTTACAACCTGATCTTCATCTGTAATCTGTGAATGAATGACAGAGATAGAGCAAACTGGTTTATTACTTGCTAACTCTATCCCATTGCGATCATAGATAACACCTCGCTTTGCTTTAATGCTACGCTCTCTATCATGCAATGCTTCTGCCTTTTCCAAATAATACTCAGACTGTGCTATCATCAAATAGCCAAGCCTTATTGATAATATAATACCCACCATAAAAATGATGAGCACAAACGCAAATATTTTTTTACGTGTATAGGTCTTCGGCATATTAATTCCCATAAGCTTTTTTAATAATCTATTATTAAAAACCATAATATATGCTTGAAATTATGCCCAATAATAACCCAGGCATGATATACTTCTCCCAAAAGTTTACCATGCCTTTTACAATCAATCGAACCTGCCACCTGTGGTTCGTACTTATATCCTATTGTGTTTCTCCACCTTCCGGATTGTCCACCGGCGGAGAAGCCTCATCCGGTGCATTTTCCTGCGGTGCATCTTCATTCGGAGTATCTTCAGATGGAACCCCTTCCTGAGGTGTTTGTTCTGGTCCACCTTGCGCATCACTACTCTCCTGTGAAGCGTCGTCATTATTCATATCCTGCTGTAACTGTTCTTCTGGAGCAGTACCATTATAAATTGGTGTTGCAGTCTGATCTCCAACATTTGGATCACCAGCACTTGCCTTATCTTCTGTTTGATAAACATTCATGTATGGTAACAAATCTTCAAAAATAGTCTGAGCAATGATAGTTCCCAAACCAGAATTAGCCTGATCCGGAACATTCGGCTCATCCACTGTTACATATACTACAACCTCTGGATTTTCTACCGGTGCAAAACCAATAAAGGATAACAGATACTTTCCATTACCACGAGGTAATTTCTCAGCAGTACCAGTCTTACCACCAATGGTATATCCTTCTACCTTTGCCTTTTGTGCGGTACCAGAATCAACTACATCAAACAAGTCATCGCGAAGTAACGCCGATGTTTCAGAAGATATGGTTCTTCTTAAAACCGTTGGCTCAATATTATTAATTGTTCCACCATGTTCATTGACAATCTGTTTTACTAAATGTGGTTCATAATAATCGCCACCATTTATAACCGAACAAAAGGCTGCACCAATCTGCATCATAGTAACAGTTAATCCCTGTCCAAAGGATGAAGTAGCAAGCTCTACATTGTTCAGTCTTTCCTCATCATAAATCAATCCAGCAGCTTCACCTGTTAAGTCAACACCTGTTGTTTTACCAAAGCCAAATACATTCTGATATTTTGAAAATGTGGAACGCCCCTCATCTAAAGCAATTCGCATCAACGCCACGTTACACGAATACATCAACGCTTGTTCTAAAGTAATCGTTCCATGACCAGAATGATTATGACAATTAATTGTCCAATCTTCTACGTCATAGCTTCCTTCACAATAAAAGGTCTCATCCCCATTCAAAACACTGTCTTCCAAAGCGCCAGCAATGGTAAATGTTTTGTAGGTAGAACCCGGCTCAAAACCATCGGATATGATGTAATTTCTCCACGCTTTATTCAAGCAAATCAACCGGAAATCATCCGGCAAATTCTTAATCTTTTCAGAAGCCGCAATCTCCTTGTTTTCTAACATTGCCTTAAAGGTAGCTTTCTCATCCGAAAGCACTTCACCCTCTTTTACCGCAAAATATTTCTTAACTTCTGTATCTGTCAAAAGATAATCAATATTGCGAGTCTCAAACATGTACTCAATTGCACTGTCTTCATAAGCTTCATTCAAATCAAAGCTATTGGAATTTGCCATTGCCAGAACTTCACCAGAATTCGGATCCATCACTAAAACAGATACATTTCGAGCTCCGGTCTCACTCATAAAAGCGCTGACTTTCTTTTCTACGATATTCTGTGCATTTGCATCAATAGTAGAAACAACATTGTATCCATTTACCGGTGCTTTCGTTGTTCTTTCTAATGTCAACTCTTGGGTAAGATATCCGTATTCACGTCCATTCACACCATTTAATTCTTCACTATAGTATCCTTCAATACCACCTTGTCCCACATTACCACTAACTGTAAAACCTAATGCGTGACACGCCAAAGAACCATACGGATAATATCTTTCATATTCCTCTTCAAACCATACACCCTTCACATTCTTACCATCTTTTGTAGCAACAAATTCATTAAAAGGCTGTACTTTCTCATAAGAAATCTTCTTAAGCATCTTCTTGTATAGAGACGAATCATCCTCTAACGCTTTTTCGATTTCTTTTTCGCTTAAATCAAAATATTTTGTCAAAGCGGCAACGGTTGCTTCCTTTACTTCGTCACTTTGCAAAATATTCTTAGGTTCGATAATTAAGTTGTATACTTTCTCACTCGTTGCAAGCTGTGTTCCATTCCTGTCTAAAATGTCACCTCGGCGATACGGTATTTCAATACTGTCATAACTTTGTTGCGCTAAAACAATCTTTTCATACTGACTTCCATCCTTTGCATTGATATAAATCAATCTACCAATCAAAATCAAAAAACCAATAAGAAATAATGAGCTAATCGCCAACAGCTTGTTCTTCATTCGATTCATGAAGACTTTTTTCTTTTTCTTTTTACCTGTCATAACATCATCCAATCTTATTCAACCGGTACATCCTTAAACTGTTTTACGTAATCTGGATTACTAGCTTCATAAGAGACTACTTGTCCTGCCTTTGGATAAACCATGTTAAGCTCTGTTGTTGCTACTTCGTATATCTTTGTTAAATCCACAGAACTCTCTAATCTCTTGCTCATTTCGTTATTGTTATCTGTAAGTTCATTCAAGTTCTTCTCTAGCAACGCAATCTGTCTTCTCTGCTCCGTAATATCTGATTGGATAGCCAACATATTCACGCAGGAACCAAACAAGAACACAGTCGCAATCATCAAGCAAACTGTATATTTTAAATCAAATGCTCTAGCACGCTTTTGATTTCTTTCTACCCTTTCATTAACCCTACGTTCTTCCTTGTGTTCAGGTCTTTCTATTCTCTGAGGTACGGTATTTAATTGTCGTGCGGTATTACCTTCAATGTAATACTGTTGATTTCTTGGATTCACTAATCTCATTCCCCTCTTCTTGATACACTTATCTTTTGTGATACATCCTCCGTGATATATCATTTGCTCATCATAACTGTTTACCTATTGACAGTTACTTATATTACAAATACCAATTATGCTCTTTCAAAAATGCGAAGCTTCGCACTCTTACTTCTGCGATTTTCCTCTAATTCCCCTTGTGATGGTAATATTGGTTTCCGTGTGACCACTTTCCCCTTGGAAACTTTACCACACACACATTTAGGAAAGTCGGGAGGGCATGTACAAGGATTTTCATTGGTCTTAAATATCCTTTTTACAATCCGATCTTCTAACGAGTGGAACGTAATTATGCAAATTCGGCCCCCTGGGTTTAACAACTCTATCATTTGGTCGATGGATTGTTCAAGAATGGTCAGTTCTTGATTTAGTTCAATCCTGATAGCTTGAAATGTTCTCTTCGAAGGGTGCCCTCCTGCAGACCTAGCTCTAATTGGTATAGCAGCCTTAATAATTTCATTGAGCTCAAATGTTGTCTCAATGACCTTTTCTTGTCTTGCGCGACAAATGTGTTTTGCTATATTCTTGGCGAATTTCTCTTCGCCGTAATCACGAATCACTTTGAATAATTCTATCTCTGTGTATTCGTTAATTATATCTTTAGCAGTTTTCTCCTGCCTTTGATCCATTCTCATGTCAAGAGGTGCATCCTCTCGGTATGTAAATCCCCTATCCGGTGTATCCAACTGATAGGAGGACACCCCCAGATCCAAAACGATTCCATCTACGCCAGTAATATTCAAATCATTCAGAACCTGAGGGGTTTTCTGATAATTACTTCTTACAATGTCAATCTTAACTTTATCTTGATATGGTAATAGACGGATGCCTGCTGCCTCAATGGCAGCTGCATCCTGGTCTATTCCTATGAACCTAGCTTTATCGGACAAACGTGCACATACATGGAATGCATGACCTCCACCACCTAAGGTACCGTCCACATAAGTTCCGTCTTCTCTTATGTTCAATCCTTCTATGGTCTCATTAAGTAGCACCGACTTATGTGAAAATTCCACGTTTATCCTCCTCTATCGTTTGTAAGCAATCATTCCCACCACAATCACTGTTCTCTTGTGGCAAATCATAAGTGCTTATCAAATCATAATTCCTAAATCTTCGATTCCCTGAGCCAGCTCATTGAAATCGATATCATCAATATTGTTCTTCTCTTCCCACTTCTCTTTGCTCCAAATCTCTGCACGTTCACCTACACCCACAATGGTAACATCCTTAGTGATACCTGCAAACTCTCGAAGTGTGGCAGGAAGTAAAATTCTTCCTTGATTATCCACTTCGCAATCTGTTGCACCTGCCTGGAAAAATCTTTTGAACTTTCTTGAATTCTCATTGGTCATTGGAAGCTGACGTAACTTACCCTCAAAGATATCCCATTCATCATTTGGATAAGCAAACAAGCAGCCGTCCATACCTCTTGTCACTACGAAGGAGAGTCCTAATTGTTCTCTTAGCTTTGAAGGTACAATCATTCTGCCCTTAGCATCAACGGAATGATTATATTCACCTTTTAATCCTTTGGACATGATGTCACCTTCCCTTCCTCAATCCTTCGTAATGTGTTTGTGCAATCAGTAGCAAATCCACCACTATCTACCACCAACTACCACAATCCACCACTTACATCCACTATTGTACCCCATTAGGTTACATAATGCAATAAAAGATTTCCCTTCATTCCGTTGTAAAAATAGCTAAATTTTTCTCTTGATTTTTGTGCACATTGTACTCTTTTTTATCACTTTTCTTGAAGCATATTATGTTGAACCACAATATATTGTGTTTTCATCACACTTTTAATCACATCTTGTATTCACACTATTTTGTTGAAATATTACAAAAAATGTCGGTGGTAGAAAGTGGGGGCACTTCCCACTATTTTTTTAAATTTACCACCTAGCTACCACTTTTGTATTTTTAACAAAATACAAAAGAGACGATTACAAACTGTAATCGTCTCTTTTAAAAAACTCATGTATCTATTTTATTCCGATTCATTGGAATTCAGTTTTCCAACTTGTACCCTCTTATATACGATATATACAGAAGCTACCACCACACA
>JAGAQX010000222.1 GCA_017622535.1 Lachnospiraceae bacterium
GCAAAGTCAGTTTAAGCATTTATTGGGTGATGAAATACGTCTACACCAGGCTATGGTTGCATTGATTAACAATGCGATTTCTTATACGCCGATTTCGGGTGAGATAAGAATCACAGCTAAGCAAATCGCGGCAGATAATAAAAGGGTATATATTCGTTTTATGATTGATGATACGGGTAGTGGTTTAACGGATAAGATGAAGGAAAGTATTTTTGGTTTTTCTCATAATGCAGATAATGGTATTATTGATGAACAGCATTTTGACTTGTCTTTGGCTTCAAGAATTATTCAATTAATGGAAGGTCAGATTGGTGTGGATGTCAATGGCTCAGGTACACATTTATACTTTACTATTCCTTTTGATTTGCAGGATGTGGCAAAGGAAAACAAACCAACAAAGCGTAAAGTTGCCAAGGCGGTGGGTGATTTTACAGGTAGACGCGTTTTGATTGTGGAAGATAGTGATATGGCTCAGGATGCGTTGCGTGCAGTTTTAGAAGTGGTTGGCTTTGAGGTGGATGCTGCGGAGAATGGAAAGAAGGCAGTTATTCAGTTTATTTCTCAGCCAGCTTTTACCTATGATGCGGTGCTAATGGATGTGCATATGCCGTTGATGGATGGACGTGAGGCGACACGTTGTATCCGTATTTCTGGTAAAGAGGATGCAGAGACTGTTCCTGTGGTTGGATTGATGGCGAATACCTATGATGAAGATGTGGAAGAGTCTTTGAAGGCAGGAATGCAAGCACACTTGGCGAAACCAGTGGATGTAGATACCTTGTATAAGGTATTGCGGAAGCTGATTCCGGAGAATGAAGTGGAAGAAGATATTGAAGAATAAAGAAATGTATGATATATTCTTGCGGTAAAACAAAGCAGTGATGCTTTGAAATATAGATTATGCGAAATAACAGCAAGAATTTAGAATACAATTGGAGGAAGACATGAGTTACAGATTAGTGAGTGACGCAACACTGGATTTACCAATGGATTTGGTGGAGAGATATAATATTATGGTAGTACCAATGGCATTTACCTTGGATGGTGAGGAGGTTTTACATTATCCAGATGAACGTAATATGTCTATCGAAGATTTCTATAGTGCACTAAAGGATGGAAAGACTTCGGTTACTTCTCAGATTAATCCAACGACTTATGTGGATTTATTTACACCAGTTTTGGAAGCGGGAGAGGATATTTTATATGTTGCGTTTACGTCAGGATTGAGTGGAACCTATCAATCAGCGTTGTTGGCAAAAGGGATGTTAGAAGATGATTTTCCAGAGAGAAAAATCTATATGATCGATTCTTTGTGTGCTTCGGCTGGTCTTGGATTTTTTATGAATCTAATTGGTCAAAAGAAGGAAGCGGGAATGTCCATGGATGATTTGCAGGAATGGATACTTGAGAAACGTAATCATGTGGCACATTGGTTTACAGTAGATGATTTGTTCCATCTCCAAAGAGGTGGAAGACTTTCTTTTGCAGAAGCAATGCTAGGAAGTGCGTTGAAGATTAAGCCAATCATCAGTGTGGATGAAAAGGGCAAGCTCTATGTAGAGAGTAAGGTGCGTGGCAACAAGAAGGGCGAAGAGTATATGATTGCTAAGATCAACGATATGATGGATGATGAAGAACGAACGGTATTTATTGGTCATGGCGATTGTGAGGAACGCGCGGTAGCTTTGAAAGAAAAAATAGAGGCAAATACGAAAGCTACGAATGTTCGGATTACGAAGATTGGACCGATCATCGGAAGTCATACTGGTCCGGGGATGCTTGCAGTTTTGTTTATGGAAAAGGACTGAACAACTACAGATAGGTAAATTATGATAACAGAAGTGGATATCGAAGGATATCCGCTTTTTTGATATAAGATATTTTGTGCTGGGACTTTTCGCTATCATTAAAGCAACTCACTCACATTTCCTTTTTTGTCGAATATACTATCAGAGAAAAGTATTTGGAGTTTATCAATGAAATCAATAATAAAACGTGTTATAGCAGGAGTGTTATCTCTTGCTATGGTTATGACCATTTGTGTCGGCTGTGGCGAGAAGGAGAGCGGTCTTACGAAGGTTACATTAAATGAAGTCGCACATTCTATTTTCTATGCACCACAATATGTTGCTATTGAAAATGGATATTTTGAGGAGGAAGGAATTGATCTTGAACTAGTTACTGGATTTGGTGCGGATAAGACTATGGCTGCAGTGGTGGCAGGTGAGGCGCAAATCGGATTCATGGGTGCAGAATCATCTGTTTACTTGTATGCAGAGGGTGCGGATAATCATGCAGTGAATTTTGCTCAATTAACTCAGAGAGCTGGTAATTTTTTAGTTGCGAGAGAACCGATTGAAGACTTTAGCTGGGATATGCTAAAGGGAAAGGATGTACTTGGCGGACGTAAGGGTGGAATGCCACAGATGGTATTTGAGTATGTATTAAAGATGAATGGTATCGACCCTGCAAAGGATGTTAATATCAACCAAAGCATCGATTTCGGCAGTACAGCAGCGGCATTTTCTGGTGGACAGGGCGAATTTACAGTGGAGTTTGAACCTTCTGCAACCTCATTAGAGTTGGCTGGTGAGGGCTATGTAGTCGCATCTTTAGGGGTGGATTCGGGTTATGTGCCTTATACATCTTACTGTGTGACAGAAGAATATTTGGCAGAAAATGAGGAAATTATCCAGAAGTTTACCAATGCATTGCAAAAAGGTATGGAGTATGTAAACACGCATACACCAGAGGAAATTGCAAAGGTGATTGCTCCTCAGTTTGAGGAAACGGATATCGAAACAATAGAGATTATTGTAAAGCGTTATCATGAACAGGATTCCTGGAAGAATGATTTGATATTTGAGGAAGAGAGCTTTGACTTGTTGCAGAATATTCTAGAGGATGCAGGAGAGTTAGAGGAACGAACTCCTTATGAGGAATTGGTAAATACGGAATTTGCAAAGAAAGCCGCAAAGGGCGCAACAGAGAAATAAAAATGTTTTATGCAGGGATGTCTTCGGATGTCCCTGTATCCTTTTGTAAAAATAACCGTTGAAATTTTTCACATAGAGGTATTCTTTTGCATATTATGTACTATACACAAAGAATAAGGAGAATTTTAGTGGAGTCTAATTGTAATAATCAAAATTCCATGAGCTGTGCACACGGTCATATGCATGGTTACACTGGTCAAATGTCCGGTTGTAGTCAAGTAATGCAAAACAGAGAGCATATGGTACAGCAAAATCGTGGGTGTATGGTACAGCGTCAAAGATGTGGCGATTGTATGGAACATAACAGAAGAGGAGAATGTCAACAGTATAGAAAAGAGGAATGCGTACAGCATTCAAGAAAATGTAATGATGAAATTGTAAAGCAGTCTGGAGTACAGAATCGCAGCTGCAATGGAAATGTATCTGTGGAATGTGTATGTCAGGTGACCTGTGAAAAGGATTGTCATAGACATGATGAAATGGAGCATTTAGGATGTGAGTTTCCAGTTGTTATGGCTTATGTTCCATGGCAGCAATGGGGCGACTTGTATGAGGCAGAATGTGGTTTGCAACAAGGAACCATTTTTAAGGACTTGAATTTTATCTTTTGTGGAGAGAGGTGCTAGTTATGGAAAATATGTGTAAAGAAGAATTAATGCAATGTATCCGAAGCACCAACTTTGCAGTGATTGAATTAGGTTTGTATTTGGATACACACCCACAGTGTCCATGTGCTATGGAAAAATATCACATGTATAAGAAGAAACTAAAAGAAGCGGTTGCGGTATATGAAAGAAATTTCGGACCACTTACCATTTATGGTGTGAAATGTGAAGAGAACTGGACTTGGGTCAATGAACCATGGCCATGGCAGGAAGGATGTGATTGTTAATGTGGACTTATAATAAAATGTTGGAATTTCCAGTAAAAATTAAAACCACAAATCCAAAGCTGGCAATGGCTATCATGAGTCAGTTGGGTGGACCAGACGGTGAGAAGGGTGCTTCTACCAGATATTTATCTCAGCGTTATTCAATGAAGGATAAGAGAGTGATTGGTGTCTTGACGGACATCGGAACAGAAGAGCTTAATCACGAAGAAATGGTTGCAGCAATCATTACTCAGCTTACTAAGAATTTGACTATAGGTGAAATTGAGAACTCAGGTTTCTATCAGTATTATGTGGATCATACCATTGGTATTTGGCCACAGGCTGCAAGTGGAATGCCGTTTTCAACAGCAACCTTACAGTCCACCGGTGATCCAATCGCTGATTTGCATGAAGATTTGGCAGCAGAGCAAAAGGCGCGTTTGACCTATGACAATATTCTTCGTCTTTGTAAGGATGAGCCAGATGTCTATGAGGCAATTAAGTTCTTACGTGCCAGAGAAATGGTGCATTATCAGAGATTTGGCGAGAGCTTACGTTTGGTACAGGAAAACTTAGATGCAAAGAACTTCTATGCGTTCAATCCTTCCTTTGACAAAAAAGCGACTTGTTTAAATTAGTATAAATGAATGTATGAGCAAGAGAGTTCATTTTCTCTTGCTTGCATTCGTTACATAGACATTCAAATTAGTGATTTTGTGCATGAGTTTTATAGAATGATTTTATGCATGAGCTTTGTGGAACACCTTGCAGTTTTAGAGGGGATTTGATATACTAAATTTGTATGTGAGCATTTGTTCCGAGTAAGAGCAAATGTATTTTATGTAACAAAAGGAGGACATCCTTAATGAAGAATAATGGATTGATGATGCAGTATTTTGAATGGTATATGGATGCAGAC
>JAGAQX010000223.1 GCA_017622535.1 Lachnospiraceae bacterium
ACTGATGGTAAAGAAGCATATTATCACTGCGATGGATGTGATAAGAATTACGAAGATGAAGCAGGAACAAAAGAAATAGCAGATATTACTAACTGGGGTGTTATCAAAGCAACTGGTCATACCATTGAGATTCAGAATAAGAAGGATGCAACAGAAACAGAAGCAGGATATACCGGAGATGAATATTGTGCAGTTTGTAAAAAGGTGATTACACCTGGTAAAACGATTGAGAAATTACCTGCGAAGGAGCCAGAGGTAAAGCCAGCAGCTAAGGGCGAAACTGTTACAGATACGAAGACGAAGGCAAAGTATGTTGTGACAAAATCCGATGCAACCAATGGTACAGTAGCTTTCTCAAAGCCAAAGAATAAAAATATTACATCTGTAACGATTCCAAGTACAGTTACAATTGACGGTATAACATACAAAGTTACAAGTATTCAAAAGAATGCATTTAGTGGATGCAAGAAATTAAAGTCCGTAACGATAGGAAGTAATATAACCACAATCGGAGACAAGGCATTTTACAAATGTACGAAGCTTAGCAAGATTACTATTCCTGCAAAGGTTAGTAAGATTGGAAAGCAAGCCTTTTATGGTTGTAAGAAATTAGCAACCATTACAATTAAAACCAAAAAGCTTACTAGCAAGAAGGTTGGTAGTAAAGCATTTACAGGAACACCAAAGAATGCAAAGGTGAAAGTTCCAAGCAAGTCTCTGAAATCATACAAGAAATTCCTATACAAGAAGGGATTGAATAAGAAGGCAAAAATTAAAAAATAAAGTATTCAAATATAATAAAGGGATATAGCCTTGAATAGGAGCGGTTCGTATGAACCGCTCTTGTTTTGTTTGGGTAAAAAGGGTATAATCATTTGGTGCAATTGGATGAATGATTAATAGAAATTTGGTGAGTTAATTATTTTTGATAAAAGGCTGACTTGGAGATAATGGGATGAAGAGAGGAAAAGCAACATTGTTGAGCAATATATTAATGACACTTGGAATATTGAGTTTATTGTACTTTGTTATGTATGCAGTATTTGTAGATTTGACAAATGTCTTTACCTATTTTTGGTTGATACTTGGAACTGTGTTGGTGTTATGTAAACCGCTAGCAACCATAATCTATGAAAAGCAGATTGTTATACCATTGACAGTAAAATGGACAGGTGGTATCGTTATTACATTTTTACTCTTGATATTCATTGTAACAGAATGTGTCATTATCGGTTATGGAAGCAAAGAACCGCAGCCTGATGCAGACTATGTACTGGTGCTGGGGGCACAAGTAAAAGGAACGCGTCTTACCTATGCATTGCAAACAAGACTGGATACGGCTTACGAGTATGCAATCAATAATCCCAAAACGATGGTGATTGTATCGGGTGGACAAGGACCTGGAGAACAGGTAACCGAAGCCTATGCTATGGCGGAGTATCTAAAAGCGAAAGGCTTAGAGGAAGAGAGAATCTTACAGGAAAATCAATCTACCAGTACCTTTGAAAATATAGAATTCAGTAAAAAATTAATAGATAGTACAGACGCTCATATTGTTTTAGTAACCAATCATTTTCATGTGTATCGTGGTGTCGGGGTAGCGAAGAAACAAGAGCTTACCAATGTGGAAGGATTGGGCGCACCAACGAAATGGTACACCATACCGAATCAATATGTGAGAGAAGCTTTTGCGGTAGTAAAGTATAAGTTGTTTGGGCAGATATAATATGAAATAAAAGATATAGAATAAGTATAAAGAGATGAGAATAGAAAATAAGGATAAGGTGGAGAACGTATGAAGTTAAGTGATTTTTATTATGATTTACCAGAAGAATTAATTGCACAGGACCCATTAGAGCAGAGAAGTGATTCTAAGCTCATGGTAATCGGAAGGGAAGATGGCAATATTCAACATAAGCATTTTTATGACATTTTAGATTATGTAAACCCTGGGGATTGTTTAGTAATCAATGATACAAAAGTAATTCCTGCAAGACTCATGGGTGTGAAAGAAGATACAGGAGCATCAATTGAAGTGCTATTGTTAAAGCGTAAGGAAGAAAAAGTATGGGAAACCTTGGTAAAACCTGGTAAGAAGATGAAACCTGGTGCACGAGTATCTTTTGGAGACGGATTGATTGTAGGAGAAGTCATTGATGTTGTAGAGGAAGGTAATCGTTTGATTCGTTTTGAGTACGAAGGCATTTGGGAAGAACTTCTCGATCAGCTTGGTCAGATGCCATTACCACCATATATTACACATCAGTTACAGGATAGAAATCGTTATCAAACAGTGTATGCAAAGCATGATGGCTCTGCCGCAGCTCCGACCGCGGGTTTGCATTTTACGAAGGAGTTATTACAGAAGCTAGAGGATAAAGGCGTAGAGATTGCTCATGTATGCTTGCACGTGGGACTCGGAACCTTCCGTCCGGTTAAAGTAGATAATATTTTAGAGCATCACATGCATTCAGAATTCTATATGGTGGAAGAGGAAGAAGCAGCTAAGATTAATGCTGCCAAAGCAAGAGGCAATCAGGTGATTGCGGTTGGAACTACCAGTACAAGAACTTTGGAGTCTGTTGCGGATGAGAATGGAATTGTACATGCCGGAAGTGGTTGGACTGAAATCTTCATTTACCCGGGTTATAAGTTTAAAGTGATAGATTCTTTGATTACGAATTTCCATTTGCCTGAATCTACATTGCTTATGTTGGTGTCTGCATTTTCGACAAGAGAGAAAATGTTGCATGCATATGAAGTAGCGGTAAAGGAAAAATATCGATTCTTTTCCTTTGGGGATGCGATGATTATTAAGAAAAAATAGTTGACATAATCTTAGTGATTAAAAACTGTGTATAGAAAGATTGTAAAAAGTTTAAATGGAATAATATGAAAAAAGCTAGTAAAATCAATGGTTGCAACTGTTAGTTGACAAATTTCAAGGTAGACTTGGTGGAAGAAAATGGAGGTGAAACTGTAGTATGGGAAAAAAACAAAAGGAGATGTTAAACATGAAGTTAGCAGAAAAGATTTATCAAGAGAGAAGAAAGTTAGGTTTATCCCAAGAGCAGTTTGCCGAACAAATGGATATCAGTCGCCAGGCAGTTTCGAAATGGGAGTCTGGACAGTCTATGCCGGATTTGGATAAGATTGTTGTTATGAGTCAGATTTTCGGAGTTTCTACAGATTATCTATTAAAGGAAGAGGAAACGATTCCGGAAGAGGTTGTAGGTGGAGTAGAATCGGATTCATATCGGGAATTAGATGAAGAAGTGACAATGAAATACGAAGAAAACCCAGAACTGTTAAAGGAACTTAGTGTAGAGGAAATTCATTCATATAAGAATACATACATTTCTTCTACAAAACATATCGCATTAGGTGTTTTTCTATGCATTTTAGGTGCTGCACTAGTAGAATTAACAGAAGTATTATCTGTATCATTATTCTCTGTAAATGGAGAGACATTAGCAAGCTTTCCAATGTTAATCTGTGTAACTATTGCTGTTGCTCTTTTCGTACCTTCGGGCATGGCACTTAGTAAATATGATTATCTTGAGAAAGTTCCTTTTGTGTTGCCACAAGATGAAAAGCAGGGGATAGAAGAGGAGATGGATAGTTTTCAACGTAAATTTGCATTGGGAATTACGGTGGGAATTGTGTTGATCCTATTTGGTGTTTTGTCTGGTGCAGGTCTAGAATATGTTACAGAAGTAACAGGCAATGAAATATGGGATGATTCTGTTTCGGGGATTGTGTTACTATTTTTTGTATCTATTGGTGTATACTTGTTTGTTCGTTGTGGAATGAAAATGGGTATGTATAATGTGTTATTACAAAGAGAGGAATATGAATTACATAAAAAACAAAATCCAAATAAAAAGGATACTCTTATGGGATTAGTGGCAGGCGTATATTGGTGTTTAATTACAGCAATATTTCTCGGTTATAGCTTTATTACAAATGATTGGGGAAGAAGCTGGATTATTTGGCCAGTAGCCGGTTGTGTATTTGGAGCAATCGCAACATTTATTGCTTTGTCTAATGGGAAAGATAAGGAATAGCATGAATGTAGTAACAGATAAGGCGTCATTAAACAGGAAAATTAATTGTGGATAA
>JAGAQX010000224.1 GCA_017622535.1 Lachnospiraceae bacterium
AGGAATATCTCCATTTTGCAAATAGAAGTGTCCTTTTCAACTGGCTGCCACCATAGGTATTCTCCATATACCTTCTCTTATTTCCCAACATGTGCACATAGATTCCGTCTAATATAAACAGCGGAAGCAACAAGGTACCAATCACAAATTCCAACCCGCGATAAAGAAAACATAAGATAGAAATCAGAACATTCTTACGATATTTCACTGGTTTCTTTCTCTTGATATGAATGATTCCATTCTCTGTGAAGCATGCATATTCATTCTCATCCTTCACTTGATTGAAATCCTTACCTTCCACCGTCACGTCCTGGTAAGCGTGTCCATCATACGCCTGCACAGTCACTGTGAATGCATTTAGATTATTGCTAAAGAATAATGCATCTAGTTCATAATCAAAGATTGCATAGCCGATAAATGCACCATTTTCATCAAAGCTAGTGTCTGTGATAGACAATGGTAGAATTCTAGACTCTTTGCCATTATCAAACTTCACCGCAAGCTTGATTTCCAATTCCTCTGGTTTTCCTGCTGTATTACGAACTAGTACACCCAAAGTCATAATATTTCTGCGAATCGCTAATTTGTCGACCAATACTTCTGTTTCTTCATTCAATCTCATCTTATTCGTTACCTTTCTTCTTACCCCTACCAAGCAGCTTGCTAGCATAGCTTGATAATTTCCAAATAACCTTATAACGTTTTGTACTCTTAATATGAGTCAATTCCTTTTCTTTCTTTTCCAAACGCTCAATTTCTTTTTGAAGCTTCGCAATCTCCTTATTACAATCCTTAATGAATGTATTCTTGCGAGCAATGGTGTCTCTATACTCAATTGTCTTAGTTAGCAAATACTCCTGTGCTGAACATTGCGTAATATAACACAGATTTTGATATTCCAGCTTACTAAAATAATATTCCTCATCACGAATCGAAAAATCTAGCTTTTCAAAACCTTCTACTTTCATTGCATTATACAATTCGCAAAAAGCATCCAAATCATTTTGAATATGCAAACTATATAAAAATAAATTCAATATCTTGTTATCGAATGCTTTACGTACGTCAGGTTGATTCAATAATCCACATTCCTGCAAAGCCTCCTTCACCTTCAGCATTGCTTCATAAGAGCAAAGTGGTGTTTCCGAATACTTAGCAGTCAAGTTCTGTTCCTGATTGACTTTATAATGTACCAAACGTTCCTTTACAACCGTAATTCTTTCTGCCAACATTAGACACATAATCGAAAAATACTGGTCATTTGCTCGAGCAATCTCTTGAAAGCTGATATGATGTTGTTGCATAAATTCCCGTTTCACCATCTTATTCCATGGTGCACTATTGGTAAAATATAAAATATATTCGCCAATTGTCTCTCTAGAAAACGGAAGCTGTTCCGGCACGAATTTACGACGCAAATACTGTGGTTTTGTTATGTATTCTCCACTTACCACATTGTATTGGTCTGCATCACATACACAGATATCCGCATCCTTATCTTTTGCCTCAGTATATAGCTTCTCAAGCAAATCTGATTCATATAAATCATCACTGTCTAAAAACAAAAGATATTCACCCTTTGCATGCTGTAGTCCAAGATTTCTTGCCGCCCCAGCATTGGCTTTTTTCTGTTTATATACGGAAACTCTATTATCTATTTTTGAAAATTCAATCAAATGATTATAAGTATCATCTGTAGATTCATCATCCACACAAATGATTTCGATATCACGAAGAGTTTGTGCTGACAAAGCATTCATAGTTGCATTTGCATACTCTCCCCCATTATAAAACGGTATAATCACTGAGACCTTCACATTACTCATTCATTTTCTCACTTTCCTGTTCTATCCGCTTTGCAATTTGACCACAACACTCGCCCTGCTCATAACTGCCAAGCCGCTTCAAATGTTCCTCTATTCTAATCTTTGCTTTTTCGCTATCATAATTTTCCACACATTCCATCAATGTATCCACTGTATTTGCTTGTTCGAAAGGCCATTCATCCAAACCAACGTAAAACCCAGTCTGTTCGATATACTCCTCTTTATCTGGGACATATAAAAAGCATGGTTTTTGCAAAAGCATGTAATCCCAAACACATGATGAATAATCAGTAATCAACAAATCTGTTGCACATAACAGCTCTTGCATATCTGGATAATCCATCACATCAATAACCGCTTGACCTTTTACTTTTACATTCATGTTGTCATCCTGATAACGATGATAGCGGTTAAAGAAGTACCATTTTATCCCATTTTCATCCGGCTGATGAAAGGTGGATTCATCCGAATCCATCGAAAACTCTAACAGTTGCTTTAAAGTCTCAACACCTAGCAGATTAAGCTTATCTAACAGCACATCCACATCTAACTCTACCGGTGCAGACGGTGTACGATATGTCGGTGCGTACATTACAATTCGTCCGTTCTCTGGAATATTGTAATATGTTCTAACTTTAGCAGCCACTGCTTTGGCATCACCCTTTAATAATCCATCATTTCTAGGTGTTCCAGCCCGTAATACCTCACCCTGATATTGATAGGTTGTACGAATCATTTGCTCTTCCTGAACCTTACAGCTTGCCAAAAATAAATCGATATTATCAGCACAAAACTGTGCCCGTTTTCTAGTTGCCCAATCCTTACCGGGTGCTTCATTCTCCACTTTCTTATACGCTCCTCCGCCATGCCAGGTATTGATCACGTATTGCTTTTTCCGAAAAGGAAACCAAGGTGCATAAGAACCATTTGTCACGACAATCTTAGAAGTCAATAACATAGGAAAAGAAGAAACAGTAAAATGCTTAATCAGCTTCACTCCTTCTTCTTCCAAAAACGAATATTGCGCTTTGTCCTTCACCGCCCATACATATTCGTATCGGCCAGGATAGTTATCACGCAAATATTCATACAAATACTTAGGATTACAGGAGTAATCATAGGACTTCCCCCCTGTAAGCCCAGTAAACAATATTCGATTATTCTTAATCGGCAATACCCTAAGTGGGGCTGTTCCAATTCGAACTAACTCCGAGAATACTACCTTCAAAAAATTCTTATTCATTCTCAATATCTTCCTTCACAGCCGTAACCTGATTAGCATCCACGCCTTCTGTGTTTTCCTTCTGGAACAAAATTTTAAATGTCAGGAACAATAACTTAACATCTAACCAAAATGAATAATTCTCAATGTATGTCAGATCCAACTTCAACTTATCGTATGGTGTTGTATTATACTTGCCATATACCTGCGCATATCCTGTAAGACCAGCCTTTACCTTCAAGCGGAAGTCAAACTCTGGAATAACATCTTTGTATTGTGCTGCAATCTCTGGTCGTTCCGGTCTTGGTCCAATCAAAGACATATCACCCTTAATGATATTGATAAGCTGTGGAAACTCATCAAAATGAATCGCACGAAGAACTCGTCCCACAGGAGTTACACGGTCATCATCCTTCTTTGCAAGCTGTGCACCATTCTCCTCAGAATCCATCTTCATACTTCTAAACTTATAAATATCAAAAACCTTACCATCTACTGTCAATCTCGGCTGCTTGTATAACACTGGGCCACCATCATATAACTTAATCAACAATGCAATTATAATAAACATTGGCATTAAGATAACAGCAACCGGTATACAAAGCACCAAATCAAATAATCGCTTGAAAATCAACTGTTCACCAGTCAGACCTTTGTTACGTGCCAAATACAATGGTGTGTCAAATAAATGAATACTATCAGCACCACGCAACAAGATATCCGAAATCTTTGGTGTCACATAGGTGCGCACAGACTCAGTAAAGCATCTCTTCATGATAATGTTACGCTCATAGGCTGGCATATCAAAAATCAACACCGCCTCGTAATTTGCAACCATATCACATACACTTTCCAAGCTTTCCACATTCAAATCTGCCAAATCACAAATCTCATATTTATCCTTACGAGTATGCATTTTTTTAATCATGTCACTTGGACTTCTGTCATAGAACACTAACAGCATCTGTCTTGGCGGATATAACACTTTATAAATCCATCTACAGATAAATACCCACAACAATATGGCAAGAATCTGCACAATAGTCATCTTCACCAGCGGAATGGCTGTTAGATACTGACGAATAACTAACACCATTTGAAAATATGCAACTACATTGGCACACACCAGTGATAAAACTTGTGAATACAGTACATCCATCAAACGCAAATAGCCAATTCGAAATCCACCATACAAATTAGTCAGCAGGAATAAAATCAATCCATAGATACCAATTACCGCCCAATGACCTCGAACGGAGAATGGATTCTTTAGCAGATTCTCATATACGCTGTACCATACAAATGCATAGATTGCAATATGGATTCCCAAAAGAATAAATCCTTCGAAAAAGCTAATCACTCTCTTAAATTTATCTCTCTTTTTCACTCTGTTTCCCATGATTCTTCACCATTATCTGTCATTCAACCTTTATCCACAGCAATTCCTGTCACCAAACATTCTCTGTATTGTAGATGTTATTTTACCAAATGACCTTTACTGTTAAACTTGTACTTCTTTCCTTTTATTTTAATTGTCTTACTATGTACCATTTTACCGTTAGACTGTAGATAATACTTCTTACCCTTGTACTTCAGCCAACCGGTCTTCATTGTTCCATTGGATGCAAAGTAGTATCGGTTATCCTTGTAGGTAACCCATCCCTTTTTCATAACACCCTTAGAATCAAAATAGTATTTCTTTCCTTTAATCTTTTTGATACCTGTTACCCGATATCCTTTACTGTCACAATAATACTTCTTACCCTTCTTGGAAATCCAAGTCTTCTTTGCTATCTCACCAGACTTGTAACGATAAAAATATTTGCCATTGGACTTCTGATACCAGCCTGCCTTGATGGAACAGGTTCCATCCTCTCGAATTGTCACTCCTGGC
>JAGAQX010000225.1 GCA_017622535.1 Lachnospiraceae bacterium
CGATTAATCATATTATCATCCACCACAAGCACTCGATAATCCTTACAAACAAACATCTGTCCATTCTTTACTTCCGCTGCATGTCTGGTCATTGGCATATCCTTCACCGTACGTTTGTCAACAACACGTTGCTTTATTTGAATTGTAAAACATGTCCCTGAACCATACTCACTTTCTACCTGGATATCACCTTGCATCAAAGCAACCAAATTCTTCGTAATTGCTAATCCAAGTCCCGTTCCTTCCGTCTTACGATTCTTATTCATGTCTAACTGTCTAAATGATTCAAAGATGGAATTCATATCTTCTTTCTTAATACCAATTCCTGTATCCTCAATTACGAATTGCATGCAAATCTCATCTTCACCTAAATAGGTGCTAGAAACTGCAATACTAACATATCCCTCTTGTGTAAACTTGATAGAATTATTCAAAATATTTATTAACACCTGACGAATTCTTCCCTCATCGCCATATAATTTGTGCGGAATATCATCAGCTAATTGAACCTTCATTTGAAGTCCTTTTTGTTCTGCCGCCATTTGAACCAGATTCACAGTATCCTGTACTAAGACTTGAACAAAATATTCATCCTCTACTAGCTCCATCTTACCAGCTTCCACCTTGGATAAATCTAGTATATCGTTGATAATCGATAAAAGATTCAATGCAGCTGATTTGATATTGCATGCATAATCGTACATTTTACGACCGCGGCTTTCCTCAATAATCAGCTCGCTCATACCTACAACCGCGTTCATCGGCGTACGAATCTCATGAGACATATTTGCTAAAAAATCTGACTTTGCACGGTTCGCCTCCTCTGCCTTTTCGCGCATTTCTGTTACTTCCTTGATATATTCATAGGTACTAGTAACATCTACAATCAACACTGTATAACCACGTACAATATGTTCAAAATCCTCTAACGGTCGAATATGTCCTTCGTAATGCTTATCACCAATTTCAAACTCATATCGGGACTCACCTGCCAAAAAATGTATCGGAAATCCTTCGATATCATCTATTCTTTGGTAAATCGTAATATCCGGGAACAATTCCTTCGCTGCACTATTGTAAATCAAAACCTTATAGCTTTCATCCAGAGTAATCATACAATCGCCCAAAGAATTCAGAACTGTATTCGCCGCAGCTCTAGTTAGATTGAAATCCTTACGGTTCCAAATAAAAATTACCATCATCGATAACATATACGCCATTGTAATACAGGTCGGATCATATCCACCTGGAAATACTCTCAAAACATATAAAACAAATCCAACAAACGAAAACATGGTTCCTAAGACAATCCAAATCAGATTAATCTGCTTGCTTTTCTCCTTATCCGTAACCATCGTATATACAAATGCATGAAGAACTACAAGCCAAGGAATAACCACCGTCAATCCTGTATGAATATAAAAACCCGGTCCATAAGCCAACTCTAAGTGAGGAAACAATCCTCCATTAACAAATGAAATCTCTTTATAGTAAAAATCATGTGCTGGTGATGTCCAGACCATTACCACCCCTAGGGCAGCACATAGTAATAGCGCTCGTTCAAACACAATTCTTTCTTTTAATCCGCAATAATGGCGAATAAACATCATAAAGAAAACAACCACTAAACTAGAGCCTATGTACTCAAACTTTACTGCTAAAAATGCTTCTGCCAAGCTCTTTGAAAACAGCTCCAAAAGATAACCCGCATTGTGAACAATTTCCGCTACAATAAAGTAAATCACCAGTTTCTGTGCATAGGTTGATTCTCCTCGAAACATGATAAAAAGCGAAAAAATCATTAAAATTATCCCCAAAATATGAAACGCCACCAGTGCTTCAAACATACGACTCCCTCTTCTCCTTCAAATAAACATCCGAATTATTAATCAGACTACTCATCCACATTCTTTCTAGTTTCATACTAATGATAACAAGATTCACCTCAAAAAACAATCATATAACCCCTTAAAAATATATGAAAACCTAAATAAAAAGCACCTTGTAGTTCGGTTGGTATTCCGAAGCTACAAGATGCTTTGGTCGGTCAATGCATAATTCTAATTAAATTTATTTGGTATCATTTGCTGTTTCATCTTTGTCACTGTTGCTATGTTCCATAACAAAACCTGCAACACCAGCCACCACAGCAATCACACCCATAATAATTACTACGATATCCATATTAACATCCTCCTAACGGGATTAATCATATAATGACATACCATATCTAAACTTTCTATAAAACTTGTATCCAGCTACCACAAATAATGATAACACCATGTACAAGCACAAAATCAAGCTGAAACCTCCAGCTAATATAATTACAATCCATCCTAAAATATTACCCATCTTTTCATAACTCCTTTTCCATTCATATCTTATGTATTATGTTGCACATCATCTATGCACAAAATGAAAAATCAGAGTATGCAATTCTAGACCCATTTGCACACACGCAAACAAAACACCGTCTCTTCATCAAACCGGTGCAATCCAAGAATCGTCATCTCTGAATGTTATGAAAATCTTTTTCTTCCATCCGCATTATGCATGAATAAAATAATCGAAAACCAATCATGCACATACAGTCTCTTAAAATGAACAAATACTTCTTGTATCAATCGGAAAAATACTGACAGAATTGCCAGCACACATAAGAATGCCAAACTCCCTCTAAGGCGACCTGCCTCTGAACGAGCATTCCTAGAACTAACATAGCGCAGCACAACAGAATTGCGCTCTCTTACCTGAAATGTGTGTATATCATCATTTGCAGAAATCGTCGGAACGAAAATACTACTTTCTGACTTCTCATAGAACGAAGAAAAGACCTGACATTCATCGCCAAGTCCATACCCTGCTCCAGTAATCAATAAAACTACTAAAAACAAATAGATTATGAAGTTCTTTCTCTGTTCATTATTCCTCATGAATCTACCCTCGCAATTTATGTTTCGACTATAACAGACAAAAACATAAATTGCAAGAGGGCAAAACCGTTCAAAGAAAATAATGCAAAAAACAGGAACCCTTATTAAGAATTCCTGTTTACATATACTATTATTTTTCACTATCTACTAGCGCTTTGACAGCCTCTAACATTTTCTCATATAACGCCAAAAAATCAGAAAGACCGTTCTCAATAAACTCGTACTGTTCGCCTTTTCCAGCAAATTCCTGCTCCTTCGCTTTTTCTGAAAAAGCTTCCGCACCGATTGTTAAAGAAGTACCCTTCAAACCATGCACCGTGATGATATAATTCTTCCAATCCTTCTGTTCTACCAAGGCCGGTAATTTCTTCATATACTCTTCGCCCTGTTCTAAATAAATTTCTAACATTTCCATATACACTTCTCTGCTATCCGCACAAAACTGCATACCCGTTTCCTCATTAATATAAACTAACTCCTTTAATTGCTCTTCTGTCATCCTGTAATCCTCCGTCTTTTATATATTCTTCACCTTTGTGTTCCGTCGATGCATTTCCCTATTCCAATTTCAGAAACAACTACAAATAGCACTTCAACCCATATGCTATCCCGCCCGACATTCTAACAATCTTATTACTAAGTCCATCATATCACTTTTCTCTTTTTCTCTCAAGATAAGTAATGGTAATATTCCTTAATTTTTTATAAATATATTATTCTCTTCGAATTATAACTATAACCAATACTCTCGGTCCACCACCAACTCATCCTCTGTCACTTTACATCCCAGGCACAGTACACGGACACCCGCTTCCCGCGCAGCTTCCAAAGCAACTCCAAACTCTTTATGTGTATCCACATTTGCTCTCACCTCTGCAATGCCTTCCATCTGTATTACAAAGGTCACAAAGCAAATATATCCTTGCTTTGACGCCTTGGTCAACTCCCGTAAATGCTTAACACCACGCTCCGTGGGTGCATCCGGAAAATAGCCAATCCCTCCAATTTCTAATGTACATCCCTTAACTTCCATTAGGTATTTTTGTTCCATATCCTCCATATAAAAATCAAGTCTGGACTCCCCAAAAGTATATTCACTCTTTACATACGTGTATTTTTGACATTCCAACCACTCTTTCACAACCTTATTCGGTGCTTGACTATCTATATTTACCCATCCTAAATTTTCTTTGTAGACTGCTATCAAATCATATTTTGTTTTTCTATTAGGGTTATCTGATATTTCTAAAATTACATCCACATCTGGCAACAATAATTCCTTGCAACGTCCTGTATTTTTCACATGCACCGTTTCTAACACCCCGTCAATCCACACCTTCGCGATAAAACGGTTCGGTCTGCTATGAAATTGTCCTTTAATCGTATTGTCATACTTCATATATTTCCAACCTATCTTTGTCTTTTATTTTACGAAATAAACACAACCTGCCAAACTAGTAATCTACCCTTTACTTTGGCATTTTTACCCCATTACGCTTACATACTTCCTTCAGACAGCATTGTTTGCAATCCGGTTTTGTTCTAGCTGTACAAACAGCTCGACCATGATACACTAAACGATGACAAAAATCATTGCCTTCCTCCGGAGGAATAATCTTCCATAAAGCCATCTCTACCTTTTTGGGATCTTTCATTCCATCAACCAATCCGAAACGATTTACCAAGCGAATACAATGCGTATCTGTAACAATAGCCGGTTTTCCAAACACATCGCCTACAATCAAATTGGCACTTTTTCTTCCCACGCCCGGTAATGCTAACAATTCATCAAAATTCTCCGGCACTTTACCATCATACTTCTGATGCAATATCTTCATGCAGGCGCTAATATCCTTCGCCTTACTCTTCCCAAGGCCACAAGGCTTTACAATTTGCTCAATATCCTCCACAGGCGCATTCGCCAAAGCTTCCACTGTTGGATACTTCGCATACAATCCTTCTACCACCACATTTACTCTTGCATCTGTACACTGTGCTGCCAAGCGAACACTCACTAACAACTTCCATGCATCATCATAATCCAAGGAACATTCCGCATCCGGATACGCCTGCTTCAACAACTCAATAATCGCTAACGCCCTTTGTTTTTTTGTCATATATTATTTTTAGTAGTAGACTTATCGTATGTCTGAAAGTGTTGTAAAATAAGCATTTATTGCTTCCTTTACATAAAATACTTTCTACTACGTTCTCCTTTCTAAAATAATCACTTCTTTGTCAACTGTTTCTTTTTTATATTGATTATTGTAGACGATAGACTTATTTTCAGCAATAGGAAAAGTCAGTCAAAATGCTGTTATCTCACCTGCATTCTAACTGACTTTATATCTCGCATTTTCTCCTTATTCAATCCAAAATATCTAGCACACAAGCTGTGTCATTTATTCCTCTGTGTCCTCTATATCTTCTGTATCCTCTATTATCTCAACGTCTCCTTCTTCCTCTCCAGAAATCTCTACACCCTCTGTGTCTGCTGATTCCTGTTCAGCAAGAAAGTCTTCTTCAGACATATCCACCAATGAAGCATTCTCATACAAGAAATCTGAAACCTTCTGGTATACAAGCTCAGATTTCACCTCGTCAGTTGTATAATCTACCAAAAAGTCATCTACACTTTCATATCCATATTCCGCATATACGCTTTCGATATACTCAGTAACTTCCTTTTCTGTAACCTCGATACCTTCTTTCTTAGCAATCTCCTGAATCACTAATTCATAATTAACACTCGCCTCAATCTCTTCCTTCTTCATCTCTTCATCAACACCGGACATCTCCAAAAATTCCTCTACTGACATACCATACATGGATGCATAAAATTCATTATTCTGATTATATATCTTCTCGCATTGTTCATACAACTCATCTGGATACCCGTTAAATGTTGAATTTTCAATGATATACGAAAAAATCTCCTCAACAGCTACATACTTATATTCTTCTGCCTTTGAGGCTAATAATGACTCTTTCATATACGCCTCATACTCCTCTAATGTGTCATAGTCAAAATTTTCTTTCACAAATGCCACATTGTACTCCGGAATATTCTCAACCGTAATTTCATTCAAAACCACCTCTATACTGATGGTTTTTCCAACCATTTCTTCTTCAGCATAATCTGCTGTCAATTCAAACTCCACTGTTTTAGTATCTCCAGTTTTCATTCCAACCAAAGCTTCCTCCAGCTCTGGATAAGTCCAGCCTTCACCAACCAAAACATCTTCACCCTCTGTAGAGTAATCTTCATTTGTTTCACCATCAACAGTAGCTGTATATGTTATATTGGCGTAATCCCCTTCCTCTACACCACGATTTGTAATCGGATCATATGTGACATAATCATACATCGAATACTCAATTTCTTCCTGCACCTCTTCATCTGTCACATCGTATACAACATTCGTTGCTTCAACTCCTTTGTAATCACAAAGTTTCACATAATTATTACATCCTGTCAAACAAGTCATCAACATAACACTTGCAGCTATCAATGATAATTTCTTCTTCATCTTTATCTCCTCTTTCCGTAATTAACCCTATAATTTGTCTTAAGCTCATAGGCCAGAATTCTCATTGAGATTATCATGTTTTTGTTTAAATGTAAAGAAATCCACAAAAAAATCACAATCATCCAGCACCTTGAACCGCTTATCATGCCACTACATTTTATGGAAGTGTATATCCCGCTGCGCGATACAATTCATACCATTCCGGTCTTGTCAATCGAATCTGTGATGCTTCGCACAATTCCTGCAAATGTTTTGAATTCATCGTTCCCACTATTGCTTGAATATTAGCAGGATGTCGCAATATCCATGCAACTGCTACAGCAGATTTCGTAACATCATATTGCTCTGCTAATCTTCCTAGTACCGCATTCAATTCCGGAAACTTGTCATTATCAACAAAGCTTCCTTCAAAAAAACCATACTGCAACGGCGACCATGCCTGTACTGTAATTCCCTTGAGACGACAATAATCTAACGTTGCCAAGTCTCTTTGTATTCCACCATCATACATAGTGTTTGTTTCAATCCCCTGCCTTACCATTCCAGCATGCATCAAACCAAATTGCATTTGATTAGCAACCAATGGTAATTTACATGCGGATTGTAGCAATTCAAGTTGCGCTGAATTAAAATTACTTACACCAAACTGCCGAACCTTACCGCTTTTCCACAAATACAACAACGCATCTGCGACATCATCCAATTCCATTAACGCATCCGGTCTATGTAGTAACAGTACATCAACGGTTTCCACCTGTAGCCTTCTGAGACTATCCTCCAACGATGATATAATATGCGCGCCTGAAAAATCATAAAATCCATCACGAATTCCACATTTTGTCTGAATCCGCATACGCTCTCGCATCCCCTTATTATCAGCCAAAACCTTGCCAAATATCTCTTCACTTTTTCCGCCACCATAGATATCGGCATGATCAAAAAGTGTAATTCCTTGTTCTAAGGCTACATCTACAACCCTAGTTGCCTCCTGGATTGTCAACTTATCCATTCGCATACAGCCCAAGGCAATCCGACTAACATCCATGTCTGTATTCCCCAGCTTCATCGCCATCGGTCCACCTAGCTCTTTTACATCGACGCGCTCATATCCAATCTTATCCGCGACCTTGTCTGCCAGCTTATCCGCCATTCGAATCAACATGTTTCGGTGGGTTTTTGTAACATGATAATAAATATTCTCCACTCTTGCTGCAAACTTCTCGGTGGAAAATTTCTCTACACTATCAATAGCATTCTGAGAGTAATCAATTCCCCTCTGATTCCACAAAACCTGATTCAACCCATCTGCAAAAGTACTCTCATCTACAAACTCGTATCCATTCTCCCCCTGTAACAGCACCCCTTCTAGACAACGGTCCTTACGGGCAACTACCGGAACACCAGAAGATAAAGCCTCAATATAAGTAAGTCCTTGCGTTTCACTAGTAGATGCCGATACAAATACATCCGCAATTTGATAATAATGTGTAATCTCATCCCAAGGCTTCGCACCTGCAAAAATCATCTGCTTGCGATGATGCATGCCCTTTGCTTTTTTCTCCAATGCCAAACGATGAGGACCATCTCCAATCACCAAAAAAGTCACATTGGCATGTAAACTCATGTAGCGATCCAAATAGTCCATAACTTCATCTATATTCTTCTCTTCCGACACCCTTCCTAAGTAAAGTACCACCTTATCATCCTTAGGTATCCCTAATGTTTTTTTGATTTTTAATTTCTGTTCTTCTGAATCTCTTGTTCCAAAACGCGAAAGGTCAATACCCGTTGGAATTACGTTAATATCTGGCTTCACACCATATCTCGCCATCAACTCTGCAACCTTTTCTGTTGGTACAATTAACTCCTCTGCACCTCGCACGCTGAATTTACTATACAACTGTGCAAGCTTCTTTGCTCTATCTTCCTTCGAAATATATTTTTTAATATAATGAGTATAATCCTCATAGATGGTGTGGTATGTATGAACAACTGGAATAAATAATTCCTTCGCCATAATACGTCCAAACATACCAATAGCAAACTCTGTATTTGTATGAATAATATCCAACTTCATCTTGTGGATTTTCATAGCAATTTTAGGATGATATACCAAACCAATTCTTCGCTCCGGCACAAAAGAACAGGCTTTGGAAGGAACACGGAACACTCCTTTTTCATTCACCGGCGCTCCCGGTGTTTTAGTTGTAATAACATATACATTATGTCCCTTTTTCTCTAGCTCTTTCTTAAGTAAATACACCGAATTCGCAACTCCATTCAATTCTGGATAATACGTATCCGTAAACAATCCTATATTCATCTAGTCTAAATCTCCTTCACTACAACTAACTAAACTTCACTCTTCTATTTGAAGCGTCTCCATTGCTTCCTTCGCCATTGCAAAACATTCTTTTAGTTTTGGAGAAATCTGTCCAAAATCGTTCCGCATTATCATCTGAAACGCCTCATCTTTTGTAAAACGTTTTCGTTCTCCTTCTCCATGAATTAACACATCATATATATCGGCTAGAGCTACAATCTGTGCTTCTGTGGGAATCTTATCTTTTTTCAAACCATATGGATAACCTGATCCGTCATACTTCTCATGATGATATAATACAATATTATGACAAATTCGATTATATTCCTCATCATCTGTCTGTCCTAGTAAATGGACCATCTCGCATCCCTTTACTGTATGCGTCTTCAAAATGTCTAATTCACCCTCGGACATGCGCCCATCTTTCAACAGGATCCATTCTGGTATTGCAAGCTTTCCAACATCATGCAAGCGCGCCGCTTTTACAATTCTCTCGATTTTTTCCTTAGTCATTCGTGATTTAGGAAATAATTTAGCATATTGCGTCGCTATTATTCGCGTATAACCTTGCACATAGTCTAAGTGTTGTTCCGTTTCATAATTGAAGAACGGAAGAACACGTTCCTCACTACTATACCATTTATCCAAAATGCTTCTTTGCCTCCTCTTTTGCAGCATCGATTTCTGCCTGCTTTTTCGCTTCATCTTCAGCTGCTTCTCGATTCAAACGATCCATAATCTCTTGCGCACGTCTAAGATCCTCATCCTGTTTCCGTTTCTTTTCCAATGCTTCATCAACCGTTTCCTTTACTGCTGTTGCAGGCTGAACCCCTTTCGCTATCTCCTCAGCCGCTTCTCTACGCGCCTGTTCATCCGCTTTCCTTGCAGCAATCTCTTCTTTCGCAGCCTTTCCAGCCTCAATGAATGCATTAACATCCACTTTATTAGCATTCATAATTGCCGCTATCCTCGCTTCCTCTGAAGCTTTTTTCTTTGCCGCTTCAATCTCTTTACGACGCTTTTCTTCCTTCTCTTCGTTAATCCTTCTCAATACCTCCATCGGATCTTCCGTTGATATAGCAGCTTGTGCCTGCACATCTTGCTTTTGCTGGGTAGTTTCCGACTGTGATGTCACCTGAGACGACTGCTGTGTCTTAGATACTGCCGACTCCACTTCATTTGCCTGTTTTGATGATTCTATCACTGTTGGCCGTGAAATCATCTGTTGTGTTTCTCTCATTTGATCTGTGGGGATATTATTTTGAGTAACATTTGTCCCCCGTCCAGTCCTTGACACATCTTGTTGTAATGAAGTTTGTTGATTCTTCCTACCATTATTGTTAATACGTAAAACAGGCATAATTACCAGCTGCCACCACTTAAAAACATGTCCCTTTACACTACTAAAAAATCCACCATTATTCCAAAATCCCATAAACACTTATAGTCCTTTCTCATTCAATATAAACACTGTTAAAAATTGTACCACATTTCTGACTGAAAATGAAGTAAAATGCAATAGAAAAAGTGCGGTTTTCTTTCATAAAAACCACACTTATCTTCTAATCATATCACTCTTTGATTATTATTTCTTAAGTAATTCTTCCTTACAGCCAAGCTTCAATTTCTCAAAATCATAGCGATAAAAATATAACCATTATTATCAATCGCAAAACAGGCACATGACTGATTTTCAAATTCCGCTAGATAGTATTTAGCATCATCCAGCTCTTCCATTCTATCCTTCACGTTATATTGATTAGCCAAAATATTACTCACTAATTCATCTCGGTCAGTTGAAGTTAAGGCTTCTCCATTATCTCGTAAGTTCTGTAAGTATTCTTGTTCCAACTCATCAACTTGAAACTCATGCGTTTCATAAATTACGACATTCGTTGTATCAAAAAGTTTACACATTTCTTGATATTGTTCTTGTAAACTCACATTATTCGTACTTGATTTGTCATCATCGTAAACAACCGATTCCACACCTGCTTGTAAACCTTCGTGCTCATTCAAAATATCCATCTTGCTCGCCACAAAGGATAACGTAGCTATCATAACAAAGCATGCTGCCACAACCGCTATCTTCTTCCATGCAATAGATTTTCTCCTACATGTAACCCCATTCAATGAAGTCATTGCAGTTTCTATATTTGTAATATCCGGTGCGTTTTTCAAATCTACATAATCACCGATATGAATTATTGTATCACTCTGAATAGCACCTTGCTCAGTAGCTGATTCTTTTGCTATTGTTTCTTTCAGGCGTTTTAGAAAATCGTCATCGGGCTTAATCTGTTCATTTGCCTTGATATATTCTTCTCTAAACATCGATTTCCTCCTTTAACATATCCTTCAGCTTCATTCTTGCCCTTCGCATCCATGACTTTACAGTAGATTCCTTTGCTGATAGCATCATAGCAATCTCTTCAACTGAATAGCCTTCAAAATAATACAAATGTACTACTATACGGTACTTCTCCGGTAGCTTCAACACCGCATTATACACCTCACTCTGATCTTCAATTTGTGTACTCATCAAATCAGCGGCGTCCATAGAGGTATTCTTTCTATGCCAAGCAGAATTCACCAAATTCTTGCTACTGTTAATTGCCACACGAAGCAGCCATGCCTTCACATGATTCTCATCCACAAAAGGCTTTGTTTCTTTCATATATTTAATAAATGTGTCCTGGGTAATGTCTTCAGCATCGCTCTTGTTACCAGTTCTGGCATATGCCATTCGAAAAACATCTGTCGAAAAACGGTCAATTGCAGACTCTACAGACATTACAAATCCAATATTCTCTCCCATGTGTTATTATCCTCAGAAAAGCAGCTTTCGTTGCCCATCTACATATGAAACCAAACGGACAACAAAAAAGTTGCAAATAATTAACTTTCTTTTAAAATTTAAAATAATTCATTACTGAACAATTTATCATTTAAAGTCAATTATCGCAACTTTTTTCTGAATTCCTATATATATTTCTTTTTATCTATCAAAAACAAACATCTCTTAATAATACAGACAATTTATATGTATTAACTAAACATCAAAAGATACACAAAATATGCCACATATCCAATCAACATTACGATTCCAATTGGACGCTTCAGCTTCATATCCTTAATTACCCCAACCCAAAGCAGTACACCTGCCAAAATTGCAATTACTGAGTCAATCATAAAGTTCATTTTAAATGTAACAGATGTAATCAATGCGGTTGTTCCAACAACAAACAGAATATTGAAAATGTTACTTCCTACAATGTTACCAATTGCGATATCTGCTTTTCCTTTCTTTGCAGCTGTAACAGAGGTTACGAGCTCTGGAAGAGAGGTTCCAAACGCAACAATTGTAAGACCAATCAAACGGTCATCCATACCCAACACTACTGCAATCTTTGATGCGTTATCTACAGTGAAATCACTACCTAACACAATAAAAACCATACCCACAGATAACATTACAATTTGTAGCCACAGTGGTTTCGGTTGCTTTTCCTCTTCCTCATTCTGCCCATTTTTTGCCATTACAAATAGATAAATAAAATAGACAACAAATAAAACCCAAAGAACAACTCCTTCCCAAAAGACAATCTCTCCTTCTGTCATTCCTAACAACATAAGAACAACAGTAGAAACCAACATAAATGGTATCTCGTACTTCACTGTTGATTTCTGTACTGCAACAGTTGTAATAACTGCAGTTACTCCTAAAATTACCAACACATTTAAAATATTACTTCCTAATACGTTACCAATGGTGATACCGGCATTATTCGTCAACGCTGCATTAATACTCACCGCCGCTTCTGGCGCAGAGGTTCCCATTGCCACAATGGTAAGACCAATCACCAACTGTGGAATGCCAAATCTAGCTGCAATCCCTGCAGCACCATCCACAAACCAGTCTGCCCCCTTAATTAACATCACAAATCCTAACACCAACAAAACTACTGCTATTAAAATATCCATTTGTTTCTCACACGCTTTTGCGTGTACTCCTCTCATAATAATTATGTAACTACTTCAACACCACCGATGATAAATGCGAAGCATTTTTAACTAATATTCTGAAACGTCATCTTTTATAATGCTGTAACGAATACTATGCCTACTATCGACTTCACTCATCATCCGGCATCTGCCTTAATAAAAATCTTCTTTTATATTTCAAGGATGCGTAATCCGTTATTTTCTTAAGACAAGTAATATCCGCTGTTCCTCCTACCACTCCTACAAAAGTAGTTCCCTGAACAAATTTACCATATAATAGCTCATGAGACAATGCCTGTGCAGAAAAATCAATTTGACGAACAATTTGCAATTCCGTCACAAAAGGATCGGTCTCCCCATATTCTTCCGGCAACACTTCTTCATTGTGATATCGATCAATTAAGCGATTAATCTCATCGTCCTTGTCTCGAAGAACATCTCCACTCATTAATGCAGCATCAATCACCTTTAATATAAACAGTTTTTCTTTATCCGTATTATAAGAATATCCATAACTAATTGCTATCTCATATATACTTTTCAGCAAAACGGATACAAAAATCGGAATATCAGGAATTCCCCAACCTACAAGA
>JAGAQX010000029.1 GCA_017622535.1 Lachnospiraceae bacterium
GATAGACCGTATACAGTCTGATACTGATGTGATGAAGATAGTGATTCAAGAGCATAGTGAAAGTTTAGAAAAGATATCTTAATTGTAGGTGATAATGATGAATGTATACTTGGAGAAAAGTTAAGGGTATTACTTGTAAATGGATTACAGGTAATACCCTTTTGTTATATATTTTTGAGAAAAATAGTTTGCTTATAAGCTTGATTACATTTTTTCTACATTGGCTTAAATGATGCAGAAAATCTCTGTCTTGTGTCGTCAATCTTGTTTTGTGGTGCGTCTGGAGTTGGATACATTCCTCTCTCGTGCATCGAGCAAAATACATTCTGTTGCATAGTATGTTCATCTGCAAGGATATCTAACATGGTAGCACGAAGCCCTTCGTGTACACATTCGTTTGAGCATGTGTTAAATAAATTAGTTGCATTCTTCTGGGTTGCTAAAGCATCGCCTAAGATTTCTTTTTCGGTATATTGATTCATAATAGCCTCCTATCCCAAATGATTATATAATTTATTAAAATGTGACTGATGCCTTCTAGAAAGCTCTTCCATTTCGCTTCTCACAGTTGGATCATTGGCATGGCTGGCTAACATCTGAAATTTCTTTACTAGTAATTCTTCTTCTGATAATAATTCATTTAATGAAGATAATTCTTTTTCTGATAAATTACTCATGTTCAATCTCCTTTTCTTCTTGATATGAGATAGTTTTGCACATATTAAAAAAAATATACAATAATAGGTAATATTTTGTGATAGTAGTTGGAAGAAAAATAGAGTATAATAGCGATATAGTTTTGATTACTTACAAGAGAGAAACCATGAGCTATGTTGTATGAGAACTGAACAATAGAATAAAATTTTATAATGGAGAAGGAATCATGTACCATTTTATTATGAACCCGACAGCTTCGTCTGGGAAAGGAATGAAAGCCTGGGAGACAATTGAAAATATACTAATAGAAGAAAAGGTTGAATACAAAGCTCATGTGTTGAATAGCGCACAGGAAACAATAGAGTTTGTACAGATATTAACAGGAAAGAATACATATAATAATACAACAGATAATACTGTACAAAAGGAAGGTATTACGGTTGCTCAAACGCCTACACAGGATAAAGAGGATTGTCATATTGTAGTACTTGGTGGAGATGGAACAATCAATGCGGTGCTGAATGGAATTGAGGATTTTGAACATACAATTCTTTCTTGTATAAGGACTGGTTCAGGTAATGATTTTGCAAGAAATGTGGGTGTAACAAAGGATGTGAAAAAAGCAATTCGACACTTGTTACATGAGGCCGATTCCGTGTGTGTCGATTATGGTGAGGCGACTTATCAGACGGAGAATGGTCAGATTTGTCGCAGATTTGCGATAAGCAACGGTGTTGGTTATGACGCTGATATTTGTGAAGAGGTTAGTCGTAGCAAGCTGAAGACGGTGTTGAACCGTGTAGGATTAGGAAAGCTTGTATATGTCACAATTGGAATTAAGCAGATATTTACTAGGAAGAATTCAGGTGCAATACTTTACCTAGATGATGAAAGCCTCCAATTGCCAGGTCTGTTTTTTGTGGTTGGAATGATTCACGAAAAAGAAGGTGGAGGAGTACCATTTTGTCCAATGGCAGATGCGTCAGATGGGTTATTAGATGTATGTCTTGTAAAACCGATGCCTAAGCTGAAGCTGTTATTAGCTGTAGCAATGGTGTATCTGAAACAACATTATCGATTCCGTGATATTACAGCTCACAGATGTAAAAGGCTTGTGGTGGAATTGAAGCAGCCACAATGGTTTCATGTGGATGGAGAGACCACTCAGAAGATACAGAAGATTTCGATGGTGTGCAAATCAGGCTTGCGTTTTTGTAAATAATGAGTAGCACGAATGAAATGTATTGGATGGGTTATACTTACAGATAAGAAAATGTAACTATTTGTAAGGTGAAGACGAGTGGATATGAAGGATTTCTTTTTATATAAAACTGAATTACCAATGGATAGTGGCTTTGATACGTTCGAGTCATGTCATTGGTTTTGGATTATTGGAATAGGAATTTTCTCATGGTGGATGGGAAGATTCTTTTCTTTTGCAGATAAAACAATGGTAATACGCGTCAAACGAATACTTGGTATTGTATTTCCTTTGATGGAATTGGTAAGAACCGTTGTACTTCTTGTGCAGGGGGCATTTATTCCATATGAATATCCCTTGCACCTGTGCAATTTGTCACTGTGGATTGGTGCTGTTTATCTCTGGACAAAATGTCGTTTTGCAGGAGTTGTTTATGTCTTGCTTTGTCTGCCTGCGGCAGCACTTGCTGTGGTGTTTCCAGGATGGTTGCGATATCCGTTTTGGAACTATATGCATATTCATAATTTCCTTTTTCATGGTCTGGTGGTAGCTCTGGGATGGAGTCTGGTGAGAAGTAAGGAATTAATTCCGGAATGGAAGGAGTTGTGGAAGCCACTTGTTTTTGGTTTGGTTGGTTATAGTGTCATGTTTTGGGTTAATAAGGTGTTAGGCACGAATTTTTGGTTTATCAATACGCCTTCCTATGGTTCTCCGTTAGCAGTGTTATATGAACTGTTGGGTAATAAATGGTATTTGCTTGGTCATTTTTTCTTTTGTGGAAGTGTTGTGTTATTATGGTTTGCATTCTTGCGAAGGGTTCTATTTTCAAAGTTATTTCATATACATTATGAGACTAAATAAATGAGAAAATGCTATGCTGAATTATCTATGGGCGGGAATGATATTAGTAGGAATTGTGGTAGCAGCCTTTGAAGGCAATTTAGGAGCTGTTTGTGAAGGCGTTGTTGCATCTTCGAAGGAAGCAGTAGAGTTATTATTTGTAATGGCTGGAGTAGTTAGCATGTGGAATGGAATGTTATATATTGCAAATAATTCCGGATTGATTGAAACATTAACGCAAAAAATGAGACCCTTGCTTCGAGTTATTTTTCCAAAGTTACCATTAGAGCATAAGGCGGCGTCTTTCATTTCGGCTAATTTTATTGCCAATATATTAGGTCTTGGTTGGGCTTGTACGCCTACTGGAATTCAGGCGATGAAGGAATTAAAGCAACTAGAAATAGATAGAGGAAATAATCCGCAAATTGCTAGTAATGAAATGTGTACATTTTTGCTTTTAAACATATCATCTTTACAACTAATTCCCATTAACATGATTGCTTATCGCAGTCAGTATGGTAGTGCCAATCCGGTTGCAGTGGTAGGGCCAGCTTTGTTCGCAACAGCATTGACTACGGTTTTAGCATTTGTTATATGCGGGCTTATGTGTAAGGTGTCTAAACCAGGAGAAAGGTTTTTCAATCACCAAATAAAGTGCGGAGGTGGAAGGAACAGATGAATATATTGGATTTTTTATCTGTAAGTATGATTCCACTTCTTGTTTTTTATATTGTTGGGAATGGAATATTGAATAAAAGACCAGTTTTTGAAGACTTTACAGAAGGAGCAAAAAATGGCTTTCAGATTATTATTGAAATTGCGCCTACCATTGTTGGGTTGATTGTAGCAGTGGGTGTACTCAGAACCTCTGGCACATTGGACTTGATTAGTGGTGCATTGTCGCCGTTGGCGGATTTGTTCCACATTCCGACAGAGATTTTGCCACTTAGTATTGTAAAGATGTTTTCTGCATCGGGAGCAAACGGATTACTCTTTGACATTTTTAAGGAGTTTGGAACAGATTCTCATATTGGTTTTTCTGCATCAGTTTTGTTGAGTTGTACAGAGACACTATTTTATACCGTTTCGTTATATTTTATGAGTGTTGGAGTTGGAAAGTCCAGGTGGACAGTACCAGCAGGGATTATTATTGCGATTTTTAGTCTGTTTATCAGTGTGTGGGTTGCAGAGAGTATGGTTGGATAATAACAGGAGCCTACGGTTGTTAGATGATTTGAAGTTTATAAAATCTTGCGTGAAGATATAAGGTGTGCTATTCTAATTATGTTAATTTATACAATAGATTAACGCAATAAAGTATATGAGACATTATTACATATGTGAAAGTAGGAGGAGATACAAATGCAGGATAACTATGGAATTGATCAGTATGTAAGAAGTATTCCGGATTTTCCGGAACCAGGAATTATTTTTAGAGATGTGACATCGATTATTCAGAGTCCGGATGGTTTGAAGGTTACCATTGATGGTTTGTTAGAAAGATTACAGGGTGTAGATTTTGATGTTGTATTAGGACCAGAATCCCGTGGATTCATTTTTGGTATGCCGGTTGCCTATGCAATGGGTAAGGGATTTGTTCCTGTTCGTAAGAAGGGAAAATTACCTTGTGAAACAATTGAGAAGGAATATGAATTAGAATATGGCACAGCTGTGATTGAGATGCATAAGGACGCAATCAATCCAGGGGATAAGGTTGTTATTGTGGATGATTTGATCGCTACAGGCGGAACCATTGAGGCGATTACTGAGATGGTAGAAAGTCTTGGGGGCGAAGTAGTGCGTATTCAGTTTGTTATGGAATTGGCGGGCTTGAAGGGAAGAGATAAGCTTAGCAAGTATGATGTGGATTCTTTACTTGTCTATGATGGTAAATAATTGTTTTTAATTATCTTTTCAGAAAAAATAGTATTATTTAGTTGCAGTATGGAGAAATGTATTATATTGCAACCGTAGGTAGCAATTTTTGAAATTGCTGCAACCTATGGAATACTGAATTGGTGTATAAGATATATAAAAAATATATATGCCAACGGCATGTAGAAATGAGGGAACTATGGATTATAAGAAACTTAACAAGAAAGCCATGACTTGTATGTATGTCAAAACTTGGATTGTCAGTATTTTTTGGATTGTAGGCATGGTGGCATTCAACATTTTATTAAAGGATGAGATACCATCGATTGTTATCGGTGTAATTTATGGGCTGGTAGCTTTCATGGTTATCTATTCATTTATCGCTCCGAAGCTTCGTTATGAGAGATATCGTTTTCTTTTGACGGAAGAGGAGTTTTCTGTTCGTAAGGGATTGATTGTGACAAAGACAGAGATTGTACCAATTGAGAGACTTCACAAAATTGAAGTTTCAAGTGGACCAATATTTCGTGCTTTTGGTTTGAAAGAAATTAAGGTTACCACAGCAGGTGGGGAGATTAATGTGTCTTATCTTGATAATGAGATTGCAGATCGGATTGCAGAGCATTTAAAGACAAGAATTAATACCATTGCAGTGGAGGAGCGTAATGCTGAATTAGAAGATGAGAATCAAGATGTAATGACAGAAGCAATAGATGGTTCAAATGATACATACATGGAGGGTGAACATGGAGCAGAATAAGTTTCGGTGTCATGCTAGTGTTATCGTTGAAAATCTAGGTGGCGCATTTTGGTTTATTGTGTTGATGTTGTTCTCATCTTTAGATAATGCATCAGAATTGTTTACATTGTTGATGGAAGGTGAAATTACGTTGTTCCAGGCACTTGCGGGTACTGGTGTTGTCTTAGTGATTGTTGCTGTGATACTCATTTATAACTGGGTTGTATGGGCAAAGACTTGGATTTCCATCGATAACGAAGCAATTGTAATTGAGAAAAATCTGTTGAACCGTAAAGTGAATACGATTGGAATGAAGAATATCTCCAATATCAATATGGAACAGAATGTTTTTGAGCGAATTGTAGGAACTTATAAGATTAAGTTAGATACCAATTCGGCAACCACTGCAGACCAGACAGATGTGAAGATTATTCTTTCTAAGGATAAGGCAGAATGGTTCAAGCAACAGGTTATGCAACGCATGAATGAAGATGTGGAAGAACTGGTTGTTGATGCAGAAGAATACGATGTGGAATACAAAGC
>JAGAQX010000226.1 GCA_017622535.1 Lachnospiraceae bacterium
GAGTTTTTCTTGAAGATGAATGATTCGATTGTATCTGATTTGATTGTGAATGAAGATTTGAATATGCAGTTGCAAGACTTTATGTCAGAAGTGTCAGAGGAATTGCAGGTATTAGATACACTTACAGTGGATGCAGATGTCATGTTATCTGAGGAAACTGTAAAGTCTGTTATAGAGCAGGTTATGCCAAATAAAGATGCTGATATAATCACAAATCAAAGTGTGTCAGAAGTTACCCAAGAGTCTGTTCATGATGAGCCGGAAGTAATTATCACCAATGAAACAACACAGACTAATACGGACACAGAACAATCAACGGATAATGCAGATTCACAGCCGGAAAAACAAGAACAAGAAGTAGTGTCTAAACAAACTACAAAACAAGAAGTGGAAACAAATGTTACGGAGCATGCGACAACAAAGCAAAATACATTTGAAAATCCTATTTTACAGGCAATTCAAAATGCAGTGAACACTGTGGAGACAGTTGTGAATGCTGAACAACCAGTACAACAGGTAGATATTGTTCGTCAGGTTGTGGAGCAGGTTCGTGTTAACATGAATCAACAAGCGACTTCATTGGAATTGCAACTATATCCAGAGCATTTGGGTAGAATTCAGATTAATGTTGTTTCCAAGGATGGAGTTCTAACTGCAAGTATCGTTGCTGAAACAGAAGCTGCTAAGCAGGCGATTGAAGGTGGTCTTCTTAATTTGAAGGAAGCGATGCAACAGCAGGATTTGAAAGTAGAAGCGATTGAAGTCATGGTTTCTACAATGGGATTTGAAAAAGGCGAAGAACAGCAACAGTCATTCGATGAAAAGGGTTCATCAAACCCAAGAAGAAAGATTGATTTATCTGAATTGGGTGAAGCTATTCCTGTTGAGGATGAGGTTGAGATTGAAAAAATGAAAGCGACAGGAAGTAGTGTAAGTTATAGAGCTTAAATTGTTAAGAGATTTTGGGTTTATACCGATATAAATATTATGAAAAGGAGGTATAGAGTATGGCAATTTCAGGAATTGACACTAGTACAGTAACTTCAACAGTTACAGCTAAAGACAGCAAAGATTCAAACAGCTCCTTGGATAAGGATGCATTTTTGCAATTGTTAGTTGCACAGATGCAGTATCAGGATCCGTTACAACCAACAAGCAACACAGAGTATATGTCACAGCTTGCACAATTCTCTACTGTAGAAGAATTGCAGAATATTGACTCGACATTTGGTAATAGTCAAGCAATGAATTTAACTGGACAGTATGTTATTTTAAATGTCCCAGATGCAGCTGGTAATATCAATCAGGTAAGTGGATTGGTTGATTATGTTACTCTTAGTGAAGGTAAGACATATTTTCACATTGGTGAAGATTATTATCCATCAGAATATCTTGATTCGGTAGTAAGTTTGGATTATCTTGAGTACATTTCAAGGGATGATACTACAACACAGGATTCAACTAATAATAATGAGTCTTCAAAAGAAGATTCAAATAGCACAGAAGGAACTGAGAAAGCTTAACCTTAGGGAAAAGGGGCGATGATATGGAACGTTTACAGAGTTCTTATTTCTCAATCGATCAGATGACAGATGTATATTTACAAAAAAGCAAGAAGACAACACAGTCATCGCATGAGAATGAACAAGTAATATCCTTTCAGCAAATTCTGAAGCAGGCAAGTGAACAAAAGGTACATACAGATAATGTTACTTTTTCCAAACATGCAAATGAAAGACTTGCTAGTCGTAATATTAATCTGGATGCCAAACAGATGGAACGCTTGAATAAAGGAATTATGCAAGCAAAGGAAAAAAGCATTAATGAATCATTGGTAATGATGGACAACATTGCATTTATTGTTAATATTAAAAACAACACAGTAGTAACAGCGATGGATCAATCGACCAATGACAGTAACATTTTTACTAATATTGATGGAGCAGTAATTGTATAGCCGGACCTTTTGGAGGCTAGTTTTCCCTTGACTGACAGAGAGGGATGCATCAATTAATTTGAGGAGGTCGTTTATTATGATGAGATCACTTTATTCTGGTGTTGCTGGTCTTAAGACACATCAGACAAAAATGGACGTAATAGGTAACAATATTGCCAACGTTAATACGGTTGGTTTCAAATCTAGTCAAGTTTTATTCAAGGACGTATTATATCAAACAACACAGAGTGCTACAGGTTCTTCAAATGGTAGTGGTGGTACAAATGCTAAGCAGGTTGGTTTGGGTACTGGAGTAGCAACTGTTGCAGTTACACAGACATCTGGTTCAGCACAGACAACAAATAATCCATATGATTTGATGATTAATGGTAGCTCATTTTTCGTTGTTAATCGTGGTGGTATCAATTACTTTACTAAGGTTGGTGCCTTTACTACAGATGACGCAGGTAATCTTGTAACTGGTAGTGGTGATTATGTAATGGGTTGGCAGGTTGATCCAGAGAACCCAAGTGAAATTAAGCGAGATACAGTATCTGCGCTTCGTCCAGAGGCGGAAGAAAATCGTACAGCTGCACCTGAGTTAACATCACAGTCTTATATGACAGGTAATATTGATGCTACAGACCCTAGATTGAAGACCGAAGAGGGTGTAATCACAACAGTATCGATTTATGATAGTTTAGGATATAACTATACAGTTAAATTCAAAATTACTGAAAATGCAAATGTTCCAGGTGGATATGATGTTGCAGTTGATTCTATCAGAGATGAAAACAATGTTGATATTTCTGACAGATATAAGATTACTGTTGATGGTGCAGATCCGGCTGCTACAGTTATGTTTGATCCAGATACAGGTTCATTTAAGGGTGTTAAAACTGAGGGCAATGAAACTTTCTTGTTAGAAATTACACCAATAAATCCAGACGAAGATGGAGATGTTTTTAGAGATTTAACAGCTGCTAATCCAGATGATCAGATTCCGGGTATCACAGTTGATTTATCTAATTTAACAATGTTTTCTGATACAGGTGAGTGTGATGTTGAGACTCATAGAGGTAAGGATGATGATCCGTCTGATGGCGCTGGTCGTACAGTTGGTTCTTTGACTGACGTTACTATTGATACACAGGGTAGATTATACGGTGTATATGACAATGGCGTTAGTAAGCTTTTGGGTCAGATCGCAGTTGCGAACTTTATTAATCCGGCTGGTTTGGAAGCGATTGGTGGAAGCTTATACAAAGAAACTAGAGCATCTGGTGAGTTTGATGGAATTGGTAAGGATATCGCTTCAACTGGTGAAACAATGACACAGGGTGTTTTGGAAATGTCTAACGTAGACTTATCTCAAGAGTTTACAGATATGATTGTTACTCAGAGAGGTTTTCAGGCCAATTCAAGAATTATTACGGTTTCAGATACATTAATTGAGGAACTTGTTAATCTTAAGCGATAATTTATAATAATAACATGATGCATCATACTTTTGGTATGGTGCATCTTTGTCGTTGAAAAAAGGAGAGCTGTTATGATTGAATTGACAAAATTTAATGATATGAAATTTACTGTTAATGCAGAAATTATCGAATTTGTAGAAGAAACACCGGATACAGTAATTTCTTTGACTACGGGAAAGAAAATTATTGTAAAAGAAAGTCGACAGGAAGTAGTTGATTTGGTAATTTCATACAAGAGGTCAATATATAGTAATTATTCATAAATTTTAGTAGCACATCTTGATATTTTGTGCTATAATATGACAAGAATTATCAGAATTTGTGTTTTTATGCGCAAATGGACGGAATTTTGGGATTTGAGAGGTGGACATTGTGGATATAGCAACAATAATTGGTTTGGTTGCAGCGTTTGCGTTAATGATTATGGGTATGGCAACGGGTGATGCTGGTGCTGCTGCATTATTGTATTTTGTGGATGTTAAGTCTGCATTGATTACTTTTGGTGGTTCCTTTGGTGCGGTATTGGCAAGTTATCAATTGCAGGATTTTATTGCTGGGTTGAAATCCATGGGATTGGTTTTCAAAGTTCCAAATAATGATACCATTGGAACAATTAAGCAGATTATTGAATTGTCCAATGTGGCTAGAAAAGAAGGTCTTTTGGCATTAGAAGAGTCTGCCAACAACCTAGAAGAGCCATTTATGAAAAAAGGTATACTGTTAATTGTAGATGGTACTGATCCAGAATTGGTGAGAGGCATACTTGAAGCAGAGCTTGTGAATACGGATTCCAGACATCAAAAGAATATTGGTTTTTGGAAGCAGATTGGAGCTATGGGACCTGCGTGGGGTATGATTGGTACCTTGATAGGATTGGTGTTAATGCTTATGAATATGGATCCGGATAAGATTGGTCCCAATATGGCGGTTGCACTTATTACTACATATTATGGTTCTGTTTTAGCTAACTGGATTAGTGCTCCAATAGCTACAAAGCTTGGATCATTGAATGATGAAGAGATTCAATTAAAAGAGATTATGATTGAGGGGTTATTGTCAATTCAGGCTGGTGAGAATCCTCGTGTTATAGAAGAGAAGTTGAAGTCTTTCCTTGCGCCAAGTATGCGAGATGGATTATCTGAAGGCGGTGAGTGATAATGGCAAAGAGAAGAGAAAAACCGCCAGAGGAAGGGTCACCAGCATGGATGGCAACATTTAGTGATTTGATGAACTTGTTACTTTGTTTCTTCGTGTTGTTATTTGCAAGTTCCAATATGGATGAAGAAAAGATACGAAGAATCATGGCATCTTTTAATCAGGCAAGTTTTAGTATTATTGAATCTGGCTCTGTTTCGTTGATAGAAGGTCAGATAGTCTCTGGTGGTGTTACACAGCTTCCAGGTATTGAATCTATATTGGAGTACATTGGAGTTTCATCAGAAGTCGAAGGGAATAATCAAGATTTATCGGCAACTGGTTCTGTGAACGAAAATGGCGAGAATGATTTATCTGAAACAGATAAAGAGACTGCAGAGAATTTGGAAAGTAATAATCAAACAGAAGAGACAGAGATATCAGAACAAGAGTTAAAAGAAGAGTTTGAAGAACAAGGGTTAAAACAATCAGAGGAAATGTATGATGAGATTTCAGAGATGACAGAATCTTATAAGATTGATGATCGTATTGTTATGGATTATAATTCCCAGTATGTTTCTTTGGATTTGAATGGTGCTGTCCTTTTTGATGCTGGTAAAGCAGAGATTCGAGATGATGTAAAAGTCTTTATGCAAAAGATTGCAACAATTATGAGTCGCTACAAAGAGTGCGTGATTGAGATAGAAGGACATACGGATAATGTTCCTATTTCAACCGCGAATTTTGAGAGTAACCGTTATTTATCAACAGCCCGTGCGAATGAAGTATATGAATATGTTATGGAACAAGCAAATTTGATTGATTCCAATATTAAGATTGCGGGATACGGTGAGAGTAGACCGGTTGCATCAAACGAAACAGAAGAAGGTCGCGCCAAGAATCGAAGGGTATCGATTAAGATATATAATCGTTTGAATTCGGATATACAATAGTAAGAGGTGATAACTATGAAAAAAAATTTGATCACGGTGCTTATATTAGCACTTTGTGTCGTTAATTTGATTTTGAATATTGTAATTGTGTTTGTGTGTATGCCTTCTGCACAGAAGACAAACAAATTGATTACAGAGATAGCAGCAGTGTTGAACTTAGAGTTAACAAGTGGAGATGCTCAGCCTAATGTTGCGCTAGAAGATATTGGAACATATAGTGTGGAAGCCCAGGTAATCAACTTAAAAGATGATGGGAGTGGTACCAATCATTATGTTCAGGTTGGTTTAACCTTGGAATTAGATATGTCATCAAAAGATTATGAGAGCTTGAATACTGTGTTACAAAGTGCACAGGGACCTGTTTTTGATGAGGCACGTAATGTTATTCAAGGATACACATATGAAGAAGTGAATGATCAGGCAACTCAAGAAAAGATTAAGAAACAGATATTGACGAGTTTGCAGAAGAAGTATGCCACACAGTGTATTTATCGAGTGTCGTTTAGCAAGTTTACAACCCAATAGTTTTAGAAGTATTGACTAGAGAAGTTAGACTATTGGAGGTGAGAATATGGCAGATGTGTTATCTCAAAATGAGATTGATGCGTTGCTAAAACAGCTTAGTTCGGGTGAGTTGGATGCAGATGACATCAAAGATGAACCCACAGTGAAAATTAAAGACTATGATTTTGCAAGGCCTGCCAAGTTTTCAAAAGAACATTTAAGAACTTTGGAAATTATATTCGAGCATTTTGGAAGATTGGTATCTAGCAATTTTCCGGCATATTTGAGAAAGAATGTGCAAGTGGATGTAATGAATTCAGAAGCGGTTACTTATTCGGAGTTTTCGAATGCGTTATCTAATCCGGTGTTGTTGGGGATTGTTAATTTTGCTCCATTGAACGGTAATGTGATAATTGAGTTAGCGTCAAATCTAGGGTTTGCTATTATCGACCGTATGCTTGGAGGTTTAGGGGATCCGTTAGAAAAATCCAGAGAGTTTTCTGAAATAGAATTAAGTGTACTCGAGAGAATATTTACTATTTTGGTGGATTTGTTACGTGAACCATGGAAGAATGTTGTTGAGATTCATCCTAGATTGGAACGAATTGAAACAAATTCCCAATTTGCACAGATTATTTCGCCTAGTGAGATGATTGCAATTGTGACCATTAGTGTCGCAATTGGTAATGTTGAAGGTCTTATGAATGTATGTCTTCCTTTTATGACATTGGAAGATATTATGGATAAATTGAATACCAAATATTGGTTTTCAACAATGCAAGAAAAAGACGAAGAATCATATGATGAGTTTATTGAGATGGCTATTAATAAAGCACAAATTCCGATAAAAGCACTTTTGGGGAAGAGTACTGTTTCGGTTATGGACTTTATTAATTTACAAGTTGGTGATATTATCAAGCTGGATACTATGGTAGATGATGAATTGGATGTTTATGTTGGTAACATTGTTAAATTCAAAGCATTACCTGGTTCTGGTGCTGATACATACGCTGTAAAAGTAACAGAAATTATAAGAGAGGAGTAGGGAAATGGACGGAATGTTATCGCAAGAAGAAATTAATGCATTACTTGGCAATATGACAGCAGATGATAGTAATGCAACCCCGAAATCGACCTCAGACAGTGCTCCTTTATCTGCGCAAGAGAGAGATGCTATTGGAGAAATATCAAATATATGTATGGGAACCGCGGCAACTACTTTGTATTCCTTGGTTAATCAAAAAGTTACAATAACAACGCCAACGGTTTCTTCTAGTACTTGGGAAGAGTTAGTTACAGAGTATCAAAAACCTTGTGTTTTTATTACTATTTCATACAAAGAAGGAATTGAAGGTAACAATATCTTGATTCTTCAAGAGGATGATGTTAAAGTAATAACGGATTTAATGATGGGTGGAGATGGAACGAATTTAGTTGATGAGCTTACAGATTTACATTTGAGTGCTATTTGTGAAGCTATGAATCAAATGATGGGTTCTTCGGCCACATCGTTATCATCTATGCTAGGACAAAAAATTGATATTTCACCGCCGTCCGCAGAACTTGTGGATTTGATGGATGAGATAGATGAAAGTAAGGTGGGTTCTTTTGCGGAATCTGACTTTGTCAAAGTATTTTTCAAAATGGAGATTGGTGATTTGGTAGATAGTTGCATTATGCAGCTGTATCCGATAGACTTGGCAAGAGAATTATATTCCAAATTCATGTCTAGTCAAGAGCCGGAGGAAGCGCCAACACCAGCGGCACCAACGCCGAGTGCACCTCAACCAGCACCGAGCGCACCTCAACCGGCACCGAGTGCACCTCAACCGGCACCGAGTATGCAACAACCAACAGTGGATCCAAGTATGATGGGTCAAATGATGATGGGTCAAGCAATGATGCCACAAGGTATGCCGTATGGATATGCACCTCCAATGCAGGATGTTAATGTCCAGCCAGTACAATTCCAGCCATTCAATATGGGTGTGAATCCAATAACACAACAAGAGAATATTGATTTGATTATGGATGTACCTTTAGAGGTAACAGTTGAATTAGGTAGAACAAGCAAATCAATTAAAGAGATATTGGAATTTTCACCGGGAACTATTATTGAGTTAGAGAGAATTGCTGGAGAACCAATTGACGTATTGGTTAATGGCAAGTTGGTTGCAAAAGGTGAAGTTGTTGTTATTGAAGAGAACTTTGGTATCAGGGTTTCTGATATCATTAAACAATAAAGATTATAATGAAATGGAGAATATAATATGGCGAAGAGTATTTTAATTTGTGATGATGCAGCATTTATGAGAATGATGATTAAGGACATTTTGGTTAAGAATGGCTATACTATCGCAGGTGAAGCCGAGAATGGTGCTAAGGCTGTTGAGAAGTATGCAGAAACACAGCCAGACTTAGTGTTAATGGATATTACTATGCCAGAGATGGATGGTATTCAGGCACTTAAGAAGATTAAGGAGTCAGATCCAAATGCTAGTGTTGTTATGTGTTCTGCTATGGGTCAGCAGGCAATGGTTATTGAAAGTATTCAATCAGGTGCTAGAGATTTTATTGTTAAGCCATTTCAGCCGGATCGTGTACTAGAGGCTGTAAAGAAGGCTGTTGAGTAGTATGTTTTTAACTAAATCATCTGCTAGTTTTGAAAGTATTGGGCAATTAATTGTTTTGATTATACTATTTTTATTTGTCCTCTTTCTTGCTTATATGGCAGCCAGAATTGCTGGTGGCTTTCAGTCGAATGCAATTAACAAAAAGAGTAATGTCAAAGTAATAGAAGTGTTCCATCTATCGAATAACAAATATATTGAAATTGTTAAGATAGGGGAGCACTATTTGGCGCTTGCTGTTTGTAAGGATACTGTAACTCTTCTGACAGAGTTGGATGAGTCTGAGGTGAGGGAGCACGAAAGAACAATGGAACCCATTAATTTTAAAAGTATACTGGATAAGATGAAAAATGAAAGAAAAGATAACGAATAGTAAAAAATTATCAGATTTATTGAGACATATTCATATTAAAAAGTTCATAGTGGCATATCTTATCATTTTTACTGTATTATGTTTTGGTTATAATGCACATGCAACAGGTAACATTGATGATACGGTAATTGATCAAGAGGATGCAATAACCAACTTAGAACAAGATGTACCATATACATTGGGAATTACCGTAGATACTACTAATGAAGAAGGTACTCTTTCTGGTACACTTCAAATGTTGTTGGTTATTACTGTTATATCATTAGCTCCATCAATTGTTGTTATGATGACGTCGTTTACCCGTATTATAGTTGTGTTTCACTTTTTGCGAACAGCTTTGGGTACACAATCGACGCCTCCTAATAATGTACTGATAGGGCTAGCGTTGTTTTTGACTCTTTTTATTATGTCGCCTACGTTAGATCGAATTAATGAAGAAGGAATTCAACCGATGTCTCGAGGTGAAATCACACAGGAAGAGGGCTTGAAAGCTTGTATGGAACCATTGCGTGATTTTATGTTTAATAATGTAGAAGTACAAGATATTAATTTCTTTTTAGATTTAGCAGAATTAGATACGGTTTCAGAGATTAAAGATATTCCTAATTCGGTTTTGATTCCAGCATTTATGCTAGGAGAACTTCGGAAATCATTTATTATCGGTTTTTTGATATACATACCGTTTGTCATTATTGATATGGTTGTTGCTTCGACTTTGATGGCAATGGGTATGATGATGTTACCACCTACAACTATTTCTATGCCATTTAAAATTCTGTTATTTGTAATGGCAAATGGCTGGGAATTGGTAATTGGTGAAGTCGTTAACAGTTTTAATTACTGACGTGAGTAGATTGGAAGTGGAAGAATGGATACAGCAATTGTAATTGATATCGCAAGAGAAGCATTATGGTTAATCATCATTTGTTCTGCACCATTATTATTAGTTTCGTTGGTGGTCGGTCTTGTTATAAGTATATTTCAAACGGTCACTTCTATTCAGGAACAAACCTTAACTTTTGTTCCTAAAATTATTAGTATTTTCATTACTTTGATTCTTTGCGGTGGTTGGATCATGGATAATATCGTGTCCTTTATGACTAAATTGTTTGAAAATTTTGCGACGTATGTGAGGTAGCGTATGATCGAGAAAACTTTTTCAATCTACCATTGGGAGTATTATCTAGTGATTCTTGTCAGAGTGTTAGGAGTAATGGCATATGCTCCGATTTTTGGTAGTTTTCCTGTGACGCGAAGAGCAAGATTGTTTATTGGTATTGCAGTTGCATATGCGATGATTGCGATTCATCCATATGAACCATTGAATTATAATACTTTTTTAGAATACACGATTATTTTAATTAAGGAATTAGTGGTTGGCATTACCATAGGATTTAC
>JAGAQX010000227.1 GCA_017622535.1 Lachnospiraceae bacterium
GCAACGGGACCTAAAATCACATCATATTTCTCAAATGCTTTATCAAAAGCCTGCTTAATCAAAGCCTTTGTGCGAAGCGCCTTCATATAATAAGCATCATAATATCCAGAAGAAAGCACAAAGGAACCAAGCATAATTCGTCTCTTTACCTCTGCTCCAAAACCTTCCGAACGAGTCTTTTTATACATATTGTGTAGATCTGTAAACTCTTCTGTTCTATAACCATACTTTACACCATCAAAGCGCTCTAGGTTCGAGCTTGCTTCTGCTGAAGCGATAATGTAATAAGCAGGAATTGCATACTCCACAAGACTTAGGTCAAACTCTTCCAAGATTGCGCCCTTCGCCTCTAACGCCTTTGCCGCTGCCATTACATTTTCTTTCACTTCCGGATCAAGACCTTCTCCAAAATAATCTCTTGGAATACCAATCTTCATACCCTTTACATCATTGATTAATGCTGCTGTGAAATCAGCCCCTGCTTCTTCTACCGAAGTGGAATCTTTATCATCCTTACCACAAATCACTTCCAAAATAGTAGCACAATCTGTAACATCTTTTGCAATCGGTCCAATCTGGTCTAAGGAAGAACCATATGCAATCAATCCATAGCGGGAAACTCTACCATAGGTTGGCTTGATTCCTGTCACACCACAAAAAGCAGCTGGCTGACGAATACTTCCTCCAGTATCTGAGCCCAATGCATAAGGAACTTCTTCAGCTGCCACCGCTGCTGCAGAACCTCCAGAAGAACCACCTGGCACTCTTGTAAGATTCCAAGGATTCTTTGTCTCCCCAAAGTGGGAAGTTTCTGTCGTTGACCCCATAGCAAATTCATCCATATTGGTCTTACCAACAATCACAGCTCCCGCTGCCTCCAGCTTCTCTACTGCTGTAGCTGTATAGGTCGGCTTAAAGTTTCCTAATATCTTTGTGGAACATGTAGTAAGCATTCCATCCACACACATGTTATCCTTAATGGCCACTGGCACACCAGCCAAAGGACCAGTAAGTGTTCCATCATCAATTAGCTTTTGTACTTCCTTCGCACGTTTCAACGCACCTTCTCTATCCATTGTAACAAAGGCATTGATATCCTTCTCCTTTGCTTCCATACTATCTAAAAAAGCGGTCGTTGCTTCCACAACGGATATCTCTTTATTCTTAATCTTCTTGCCGAGCTCCACGGCCGTCAAACTCAAATCCATGTCTATCTCCTCTCGTTCTATATAGTTCCTATGATATTATAGCTATCGATTGTAGCTTGCAACGGAGCGAAAGCGCGCCCGTCTCGGAATGATTTATCCAACGCAAGCGTCCACTTTACGAAAGAATCTTAGGAACTTTATACGCTCCATCCTTCTGCTCTGGTGCGTTTATTAACATGTTATCTCTGTCGTCCCCATTGGTTACCACATCTTCACGGAACACATTGTGCACAGAAAATGTATGGCTCATGGCTTCTACACCCTCTGTATCTAACTCATTTAATTTACTAACATACTGAAGCATGTCTGACATATCCTTCTTTGCCTGTTCCTTCTCCTCATCCGAAAGCTCAAGCTTTGCAAGAATACCAACATATTCGATGGTTTCGTCTGTAATTTGCATTCTATTACCTCCTACTCTGTCAAACCAAACTGTGCAAAATAATCCATTTCACAATCATATATTTTATCCAATGTCTCAATATCAATTCCTGTCTGTTCACTAACATAAGCCATTAAAGCATCACCAGAAATCGCTTTAATTGGAATACCATCTTCGTCCACATCATCCACAATATATTCTTCTTTCCCCTCTGCAAACTCCATAAATGCATCTGCTCCATCTAATGCCTTCTGCACCACCTCTGGATCCATCTGCAAACGCTCACCTATAAAATCTGCTTCCTTCTGAAAGTCCTCACCAAAGAATTCTTCTAAACTCACAATCTCTGGATTTTTTTCATTCAAAGTCTCTTTCATATCTTTTTCCATGTCAATCTCCTTTTCTGCTTCTTATTCTGCATTTGCGAAAGCGTGCCTGTGTTGGCTTGTTAAAGCTGTACAATTATTAAAACAAACATTAAGGTTTCGCAATCGTCTATATCAAATGAAAATGTTCAAATGCATTCCATATTCCATCCTTGTCAATATCCGTCGTTACGTAATCTGCAATCTCTTTAAGCATTGGTTTCCCATTGCCCATTGCAATTGCTACGCCTGCTGAGCGAAGCATTTCCATGTCATTCTCTCCATCACCAATGCCAAGCGTATCTGCAACATCTGCCCCAAAGTATTTCACTACAATATCAATGCCATGACCCTTATGCATTCCCGGCTCCGACAACTCACCACTATTACCTGGTAGTGCAATGGCACTATCTACAACTGTAAATTCATCCTGCAAGTCCTTCTTGATATCCTCTGGGTCATATTCTGTTGTCACATAAAGCAGCTTATTGATAGCAAGCTTTGCAGGTTCCTCCACCTGGGAAAGTGGAACAGATAAGTCAAAAAATGCTTTATCGTAAGGCTCATTCTTTGCTTCACACTCATTGATATAATTCTCTACATAGCTCAAACCAATATCATTTACAATCAAATCCTCATTGGTTTCGATGAAAATGCACATGCCCCGGCTTTCAAAATAGTCCAACAAACGTTGGTTCATTGCCTCTGTCATAGGACGGTGATAAATCATTTTGCCATCTAATTCCACATAAGCTCCTGCCGAACCTACGATTCCATCAATTCCAACCTCTAATATATAGTCATGCATCTCGCAGCGGGAACGCCCTGAACACACAAAAATCTTATGTCCATTGGCTCTCGCTTTTGCAATTGCTTTCCTTGCACTCTCTGGTATCCTTCCACCTTTGTCTACCAGTGTGCCATCAATATCTAAGAAAACATATTTCGTATTCATGTTATTCTCCTTTATATTAAGTTTAACCACTGACTAATCTAGTTTGCATATTCATTTACCAATATCTATTTCAAAAGATATGCTTACCCTTGACAGTTTAAATGATATCACACCTAGTGTCAACTCGCTAAAGATGCGCAAAAATCGACGCTCCAACTACTGTCATCAAGCCTGCTACTGCAATGGAAAGACTGCTCATGGCACCTTCAATCTGACCCATTTCCATTGCCTTTGTTGTACCCATAGCATGAGCAGAGCTTCCAATGGCAACACCCTTGGCAATCGGATCTTCTATTCGAAATAACTTACAAACACCCTCCGCAATCATATTACCAAATA
>JAGAQX010000228.1 GCA_017622535.1 Lachnospiraceae bacterium
CAAGGTAAGCAAACCGGTTCCACAAGCACACTCTAATACAATGTCATCTTCTGTTACATAATCCTTTATCTTTTCAGCAATACCCTTATAGCATTTTCCGTTATATATAGTTTCAAAGAAATCATAAAAAGGGGACAACTTATCCCAAATCATTGTAAACACCTCCAAAGTAAATTACCAAACCAGACAATATCGCTACTATCACACCAATTACAATACCTTTTAAAGCACCTTTAACATGAAATAAGTAATCCTTATAATCCTTATCCATATCTTCTGTTCCAGGTATTCTAAGTTTTTTACTATGACAAAATATTCCCCAATCCAAAACCAACATATCGTATATATTTACCACCAAGAAAAGCATAAACACATGAAAAAATGTGTCAACAAATCCTCTGCAACCAGAAAAATACGCCACTATAGCCAACAAAACAACAAAAAAGAATAAACCGAACACTTTTTTGCTTATATGCTTTTTCTCTCTTTCCTTAATACATTCTTTGTATTGTGGTAATTGTTCAACTCTATTAATAATATTCGGAGGGTATGACATAATCATATTAATGGGGTCCTTATATTGCGCTGGTAATATAATTAGAGTAAATACTATGCACAATACAACACATTCGATTACTAATACCATTTCCTACCACCTACCTTTTAGTTCTTTCAAAGTCCTTCTTCGTAAACAACACCCGAATTGCATTCAACACCGCTAACACCATAACTCCTACATCTGCAAAAATGGCAAGCCACATATTTGCAATACCAAGTGCTCCTAATATCAGGCAAATCACCTTGATTCCAATAGAGAAGAAGATATTCTGATATACAATCTTCATACACTTTCTTGAAATCTTAATAGCTCTCACAATCCTTAGTGGATTGTCATCCATCAACACGATATCCGCAGCTTCAATCGCTGCATCGGAACCCATAGCACCCATAGCAATGCCGATATCTGCACGGGATAGTACCGGTGCATCATTAATACCATCACCAACAAATGCAAGCTTTTCTTTTGCATTTCTTCCTTCCAAAAGCGCTTCCACCTGTTCCACCTTATCTTGTGGAAGCAATTCACTATATACCTCGTCTAAATGAAGCTTCTCTGCAACCTGCTTAGCCACTTCCTTGGCATCACCGGTGAGCATAACCGTCTTCTTCACACCATTTTTCTTAAGCTGTTTGATTGCCTGTTCCGAATCCTTCTTCACCACATCGGAAATCACAATATGTCCTGCATATTCACCGTCGATTGCAACATGAATGACTGTTCCTACATAATGACATTCTTTGAAAGATATCTGCTGCGTAGCCATCAACTTATGATTACCCACAGCAACATGTTTACCATCTACTTTTGCCAAGATACCGTGACCACTGATTTCCTGAATGTCGGATACTTTGGAAAGGTCAAGGGACTTTCCATAAGCTCGCTGTAAGCTCTGACTAATCGGATGAGAGGAAGCACTCTCTGCATGTGCCACATAGTAAAGCAACTGCTCACGATCCAAGTTACTGTGATGGACTTCATTTACTTCAAAGACACCTTGTGTCAAGGTTCCAGTCTTATCAAATACAATGGTATCGACCTGAGATAGTGCTTCTAGATAATTAGAACCTTTAATCAACACACCTTCCTTGCTAGCACCGCCAATTCCTGCAAAAAAGCTTAATGGAATACTAATTACCAACGCACAAGGGCAACTGATAACAAGGAATGTGAGTGCTCGATAAATCCAATTCATCCAGTTGGCATCCAAGCCTAAAACCAGCATGCTGACAAGTGGTGGCAATACTGCTAATGCAAGGGCACTATAGCACACAATTGGTGTGTACACCTTTGCAAACTTGGAAATGAAATCTTCCGATTTGGACTTTCTAGAGCTTGCACGTCCTACCAAATCCAAAATCTTAGACACGGTAGACTCACCAAATTCCTTCGTGGTCTGAATCTCTAAAACACCTGTCAAATTAATGCATCCACTAGTCACTTCTGCACCAGCCGCAATATCTCTTGGAACACTCTCACCTGTCAAGGCACTGGTATCCAATGTAGATTCTCCTTCTATTACCATACCGTCAATTGGAACCTTCTCGCCAGGACGAACGATAATCACACTTCCGATTGCAACCTCATCAGGATCTACCTGTACAATATCTCCATCTCTCTCGATATTGGCATAATCTGGGCGGATATCCATCAGCTCTGTAATATTCTTACGACTCTTCCCCACCGCATAGCTCTGGAATAGTTCGCCAATCTGATAGAACAACATAACTGCAACTGCTTCGGTATAATCACCCTCGCCTGTGACTGCAATTGCAATGGCACCAACTGTCGCTATCGCCATCAAGAAGTTCTCGTCAAACACCTGCTTATTATAGATTCCGATTACGGCCTTTCTCAAGATATCGTATCCAACAACGAAGTAAGGAATCATATATAACACAAATCGCAACCAGCCTTCCACTGGCAAAAATGCCAATCCTATCATCAAGGCAAGCGCGCACAATATTCTAGTTAACATTTTCTTCTGTTTTCGATTCATATTCTCAACTCCTCACTCTTAAGAAAATTTTGAAACTCTTATAAATGCTTTTACATTGTATAGATTTAACAAGCACCATAAGCAGGTACGTCTGAGTCCGTCAGCACTTAGCGAGACTTAGTCGAGCTTAGTACTGCTACGCACTCAGCCGTAGTGCAAACGTGCCTGTGTTGGTTTGTTAAATCTATACAATGCTCATAACAGGAATTAGAGTTTCGAAATTTTCTAATACAACTTTTAAAACTCAATCTCGCAATCCGGCTCTACCTTACGGCAGCCCTTCAATACCTCCTTCATAACCTTCTTCACATCTGCACCATCTTCGAACTCTACTTCCATCTTAAGCATCATAAAGTTCACACTGGCATTCTTCACACCTGCGGTGTTCTTTGCAACATCCTCCATCTTATTGGCACAGTTTGCACAATCCACTTCAATGTTATAAGTCTTCTTCATAATAAAATCTCCCTTCGAATATGTATAAATGATATTTTTTCTCAACAACAATTAAACAATCTTTTAATTGTTTTTGTAATTACATTTAAACACATGTTTAATTGTTTGTCAACACCTGTTTTCATATTATTCCCAAACGTGAATCCAACTTTTCCTTTTTCCTACTTTATGGTACAATGACGATATGATTTCACTTACTTGTAAGGGTGAAATCATGAGTCGGATTGTTTGCGTAGCAAGCAATATGACGATATGATTTCACTTGCTTGCAAGGGTGAAATCATGAATTGGATTGTTTGCGTAGCAAGCAATATGACGATATGATTTTATTCTTATATTTTCATTCGAACGAAGGAGATAAACTATGTCACATACACATTTACCCCATGACCATGGTCATGATTTAGAACACATTGCATCCGCCCTGGCAAAGGCGGAAGATTTTCAAACCGTATCTGAATTATTTCGCCAGTTAAGCGATGCTACTAGAATCCGTATTTTCTGGATTCTCTGTCACTGCGAGGAATGTGTAATGAACATTTCTGCTTTGATGGATATGAGCAGTCCTGCCGTGTCGCATCATTTAAAATTATTAAAATCAGCCGGTTTGATTGTAAGTCGACGTGAGGGAAAAGAAGTATACTATACTGCCGCTGAAACTGCAGAGGCACAGAAGTTACATGAGATGATTGAGACATTTATCGAGATCACTTGTCCCGACAAATAAAAATTCACAGGAGAAATACAATGAACAAATACTATGGAAATGCTAATATTTCTTATAACGATATAGAGGGACAGTTAATGCCCGACGAATCCATTATCCAAATGCATTACGACCAGAGGTAAATCCTGGATATCACACAGAATATCGACCATAAATACAAAAAAACCTACACTATACGAAGATTAATCTTTCACAAGTGTAGGCTTTTTTAATCAATTCTTAGAAAAGAAAATGTTACCATCTGTAGCAACTCTCATTTCCTAATCCAGCTTAATGATTTTACATCCACTTTTCCCTGTATTCTTGATATCATACATCAATTTGTCTGTCATCTGGTACAATTCATCAAAACTATATTTTCTGGTTGCAGTTACGCAACCAATTGAAACGGAAGAATGACTTTCCGGATAATTCTGTTCTATAAAATCATGATATTCTTGTACCAACTCTGAAAATGTTGACTCTAACTGTTGCGGTTCTAACCTATCCTTAAAAAATGCAATAAATTCATCTCCACCAATACGTGTTATCACCGTCTTATCATCCAAATTTCGCTTAAGTAACTCTGCAAACTTCTTCAGTGCAATATCTCCTGCCGTATGGGTATAAATATCATTCAATTGCTTCAAATTATCTATATCAAAGAATGCAAAGGAATATGTAGAATATCGTTCTAATGCACGTTCAATGGTTCGAATTCCACCACCACGATTATACAAACCAGTAAGTGCATCATGACTTGCTTCTTTAATCAGGCGTTCTTTTATCTTTGCATCCTCCGTCATATCGTAAATCACACATATGATAATTTCCTTATTGTCTGGCAGCACCATCTTTTTTCCAATATCATATACATGAATATAATGTCCATCTTTATGTCGAAGTCGGTATTCAATACCATATTGAGTATCCGTACTATAACTATGCATCGTTTCATCATTCACCATATCTACATCATCTGGATGAATATGACTGATACCCAAACCATTTGCTTCATCGTAGTATTCTGCATAGGAGGAATATCCTAAAAGCTCTAAAAATTTGTCATTTACAAAATATAAAGGAAAACCTTCCTCCACAAAACCACTAAGAATACCTCCCGGCATGGATTGGCTCATAATATCAAAGATGATTTGATTCATTTGGGTCGTATCAGTCAACTGGTTTTCATCAATATATTTGAATGGCAAAAATTCGTTCTCATCCGTAATACCACTCGGCTCTGATATGTGCATAGATACAACCGAAAAACCGTTCTCTGAAAGTCGAAAACAACCCGAAAAACGTGTCACATAGACTATCTTTGCTTGCTTTTTATTTGGAATCATAACTTCCATTCCAGCTAAAATGTTCCAAACATTATCTACAATCTCCTTCGCATGAATGTAAGTGACTGTATGCTTTATTGGATCCGTCACCACGCCCAATTCTTCACTTAGCAATTTGCTAAACTCTTCTTTGCATGATGCAACCTCATCGCCACCGGTTCCGAAACTATAGAACTCCTCCTCCAAATAGGAAAGTGTCTTTTCGTAATTCCTCTCTATAAGATAACTATCTAAAAAAGTTTTGAATGCTAAATAAGTTGGATGTTTTTCATATCCTGTTGTCGTATGGGTAAAGCTTGCCATTGAAAAGCCTCCTGAACTTTATTTAATAAATTCATACTTTAATACCATGTATCATTGGTATTTCAGAACAAATTACACACAGATATCATACTATAATCATTTGAATTTTGCAACTTGATTGAAGCTCTATCTTTGCTCTTCCGTAAGTTTTAAACAACACCCATTACCCTACTTTCTCAATTCAATAAGCTTGCAAAAATGGCGCTTTGCTTTATTCTCTATTCTTAAGCACTTCTGCCAAATTCACTTTATTTAATCTTCCCACTAACAACTGATTAATTACCAGATACACAAGGATTACTCCTGCATAAATGCTTCCATACAGCCAAGGCTCAAAGGTAAGATTCATGCCACAGCCTACGTTGGCAACCATAGATGGATATATGATATCCATGCATTTCTTTGCTAACGGAATACAAATAAGCGCTCCCGCTGACCAAACAACAAAAGCGCCCTCTTATATCAAATGCTATGAAAATCAATTATCATATGATCACATGAAACCTCTCTTCCATATAATCATTCTTTCGTATTAGACTGACATCCACCACTACATTTCCCTGCATGTGCGCTCGGACATGTAGCCGCTGCCGGACAACCAATACACTGGTTCCCCTTTTTCTTTTCCTTTACTATGTACACGATTGCTGCACCTACAATGAGCAATATTACCACTACAACAACAAAGTTTGCCATACTAATACCTCTTCTAATTTATCATTTATAACATAATTCCAATCTTAGTTATTTGCATCAAACTATATTTCATAAATACACTACATTTTAGTTTTCACTTAATTTATACTCTGCTGCAAACTTCTTCTCATTTCTTACAATGATACCAACAATAATAGCTACGATAGCGATTACTGCGATAAGACCTGGAACAAAACCAGTACCAAGTGCACCAGTTGTGATTAATGTACCAATCTGGTATACAAGGAATGCAATCGTATAACCTGTTGCAAACTGCAATCCAATACCACCCCAGAACCACTTCTTATCCTGCATTTCTGAGTTCATAGCACCCATAGCAGCGAAACATGGAGGTGTATATAAGTTGAACATAAGGTATGCAAGTGCTGCAACCTTAGTAAGACCCATAACTGCTGCAACCTCATTCGAACCGCTAACCAATGCTAACTCTTCTGTATCGATAAAGTTTGTAATCGCATAGCATACTGCAAGAGTTCCTACAACGTTCTCCTTCGCGATAAATCCTGTGATTGCTGCTGCAGCCAACTGCCAAGCACCAAATCCCAAAGGAACTAACAATACCGCGAATGGAGAAGCAATAGAAGCAAGAATTGATGTATCCTCCATTCCCTCTTCTACAACCTGGAACTGCCAGTTAAAGGTCTGCATAATCTGAACAACCGTGTTACATACAAGGATGATTGTACCAGCCTTAACGATGTATGCCTTACCACGTGAAAGCATAGAAAGTGTTGCTCTCTTAAGACTAGGAAGCTTATACTCCGGAAGCTCAATAATGAAGAATGACTTTCTGTACTTATAACCTGTAACCTTCTTTACTAACAATGCACCTAACAAAATTAATGCGATACCTACAAAGTACATTAATACAGTTACCCAGCTAGCATCCGCGAAGAATGCACCTGCAAACAACGCAATAACCGGAAGCTTCGCACCACATGGCATAAATGGAGTAAGCATTGCAGTTGCTCTACGCTCTCTTTCATTACGAATTGTACGGCAAGCCATAACACCTGGAATCGCACAACCTGTACCAATTACCATAGGGATCACAGACTTTCCTGAAAGACCAACTCTCTTAAAGATTGGATCAAGTACGACTGTAGCACGAGCCATGTAACCGCAATCTTCTAACAAAGCAATCAAGAAATACATTACCATAACAAGTGGAAGGAAACCAACAACGGCACCAACACCACCGATAATACCATCAACTAAAAGTGCCTGTAATACTGGAGAAGCGTTTTCTACCTTACCAGCAACCCACTCCTGGAATGTCTCAATCCAGCCTACTAACCAGTCGGCAATCCAGGTACCAACTGTTGTCTGTGAAACATAGAATACTACCCACATGATACCTGCAAAAATAAGTAACCCAAGAATTGGATTGGTAATTACCTTATCAAACTTATCCTGTGCATTGGAATCCTTTGTAAGAACCTTACGCTTCTCAACATTCTTTACAATACCATTTACAAAATCAAAACGCTTTCTATCTGCTGCTTCAACCTGTGACTTATCCTGTAAATCAATGTTATCTTGTACGAAAGGAGCCTTTTGACTAGCACCCTTTAACTCTACCGCCTTTGCTACAACAGCCTTTAAACCGTTATCACCAGTAGAAGTAGACACTGTCTCAATCACTGGACAACCCAACTTCTCTGACAAAGCTTCTACATTAATTTCTGTATTCTTCTTCTCATTGATATCGCTTTTATTAAGCGCAACCACAACCGGAATACCAAGCTCTAATAACTGTGTTGTAAAGAACAAGCTACGGCTAAGATTGGTAGCATCCACGATGTTAATAATGGCATCTGGATTCTCATTCTTAACATATGCACTTGTAATACTTTCTTCTGAAGTAAATGGAGACATCGAGTAAGCACCTGGCAAATCAACTGCAATTAACTCCTCTCCACCATCATAAAAACTCTTCTTCATGGAACTTTCTTTCTTCTCTACTGTTACACCAGCCCAGTTACCGACTTTCTCACTTCTACCGGTCAAGGCATTGTACATAGTAGTCTTTCCGCTGTTGGGATTACCCGTTAATGCGATTCTCATAATTCATCCTCCTATATTGTAACCATTTTAGTTATATCTACCTTTCGTTAGCACCAACTAACTATATTCTATAAAAAATAGTGATAAAATATCACTACTTTGTTATCAAAAACAATTATAAACTAGTCATTCTGGTAAACCTCCAGATTCTCTAAACAAGAATAGCTGCCGCCAATTCATTGTCAATGTTATATCTAGCATCCTTGATTGCAACTACACAATTACGCTTCTTCCGAGATACTACTGTGATTGGTTCACCGCTGTAACAACCTAACGAAAACAAAAACGAATTCAACTCTTCATCATCTGTTACAATATCTTTAATTATATATTCTTCTCCAACATTCGCTTCTGCTAAAGTCATACCACTCATCTTCCTTCAGTATTGTGAATTTTCCAAATAATCCTCTAGTTAGATAATTCTAACTGACATTAGGAGTGTAATACTTTTAAATGGTAATGTCAACCATTTTTTTATTTTTTTTAATCTATTTCTATTTGGTATATATCCGAAAATGGAATACTGGTATTCACAATTTTTAAAACACGGGCACTTTCATCTTTTCTGGCAACCATCCCTGTCACCTTCAGATACTCGCCCTTACAAAAATAGACTACTGTTACCATATCATTCTTTGCAATTCGATGCATAATACGGTCTAACTGCTCTTTGTAATCCTCTGAAAGCTCCATTTTCGCAACAACGATTTTTTCCTTTTCCCGCAATGCCAGCTCATATCCTTTCAAGGCTGCAAATGGCATAAACTGTTTTGCACGTTCTTCTCGCGACATTTTATTCACCACTTTTGTGCCCTCCTATCTGCCGGTTTCGTTCCATGGTGGTTGCCCCCTCTTCTAGATTCATTCCCTTTAAGATTGCATTTTTACCAAACTTTTTCTTAATATCCAACATTGCCTTTTGCATCTTATTCTCTCGCTCTAGCTCTGCCGGGTCTGTAAACAAATCATACTGCTTATACATTTCATCCACTACATTATTAAAGGTCAAGTTAATACGGCGTATAGATGTGTTAGGCAACATGATACGCTCATATAATTTTTCTGTATATTCCACAATGGTTTTTGCCGAACTGGTGTTTACTGTCATGGTAGTCGTTCCGTGGGCAGGCTTTTCATTGATTGCGTTATTATAACCAATATGCAAGGTAATAGAATCTGTCACTAAGCCTTTGTCCACCAAATCCAACGCTAGTAAATCTGCCATTTCCCTCACAATGAGTTTCCCTGCCTCATAGGAATAGTCACAGGACAATACCTGTCCACTGGAAATAGAATTGGTCTTCGGCTTATAATTCTTGATGTCTGCCATAGTGGTAGTTTCCCGTCCCCATGCATGGTCAATAAGCAATTCCGCATCAATTCCAAACAAGCGATGTAGCATCTGCTCATCTGCCTGTGCCACTTCCCCCATGGTGTGAATTCCGATACTGTCGAGACGTTTTGCCGTTCCTGCACCTACCCGCCAGAAATCCGTCAGTGGTCTATGATTCCACAACATCTTCTGATACAACTCCTCACTCAATACTCCCACCCGGTCTTCAGAATGTTTGGCAGTTATATCCAATGCAATTTTGGCCAGATACAAATTGGTTCCGATACCACAGGTTGCTGGTATTCCAGTAGTTTCTAATACATCCTGCATAATCCTCATCCCCAGCTCTTTCGCACTCATTTGATACATGGTAAGATATTCAGTCACATCCATAAACACCTCATCAATGGAATAGACATGGATATCTTCTTTAGCAATATACTTCAAATAGACAGAATAAATATTGGCAGAATAATCAATATACAACTGCATCCTGGGTGGCGCCATAGTATATTCGACATTTTTCGGTATCTGAAAAACACGACACCGATTTTTAATTCCTAATTCCTTCATGGATGGCGACACTGCAAGACAAATCGTTTTTTCTGTTCGTTCCGGATCTGCCACCACCAAATTGGTAGTCATGGGATCCAAACCACGTTCCACACATTCCACGGATGCATAAAATGATTTCAAATCGATACATATATATATTCTATTTTCTAAATTACGTTCTCCGATGCGCGACATATACTCTTCCTTACCATGTACAATTTTATATTTGAATATTATGATACTTTCGAATTCATCTGCAAAATCTCAACCGAAAGCTTCTATCTGTTTACAAATCAACCACTGTCCGACATTTCCATATGACAGATATAATTTTCTGACAATACCTTATCATTTCCTTATTATAATACATTTTTTCTCTTTCTACTACCAAACTTTCCGTATTATCTGTCGCAAAAAATCGAAAAAAATAAAAAACTACGTCAAAAAAGACTTGTGATTTTTGTCATTTCCTATATAATACTCTATAGATTTATTAGGAGGATATAATTATGCCAAAAAGAACAGATATTAACAAGGTACTCATTATTGGTTCTGGTCCAATCGTCATTGGACAGGCTTGTGAGTTTGATTACTCCGGTACACAGGCATGTAAGGCTTTGAAGAAGCTCGGCTATGAAATCGTATTGGTAAACTCAAACCCAGCTACCATCATGACAGACCCAGAAACCGCAGATGTAACATATATCGAGCCATTAAATGTGGAACGATTAGAGCAAATTATTGCTAAGGAGCGTCCAGATGCATTGCTTCCAAACTTAGGAGGACAATCTGGACTTAATCTTTGTTCAGAGCTTAATCAGGCAGGCATTTTAGACAAATACAATGTAAAGGTTATCGGTGTACAGGTGGATGCCATTGAGCGTGGTGAAGACCGTATTGAGTTCAAGAAGACAATGGATTCTTTAGGAATCGAGATGGCAAGAAGTGAAGTTGCCTACACCGTAGAGGAAGCACTTGCGATTGCAGAGCGTTTGAATTATCCAGTTGTACTTCGTCCAGCATACACTATGGGTGGTGCCGGCGGTGGTCTTGTATATAATAAGGAAGAATTAAAGACAGTATGTGCAAGAGGTTTACAGGCAAGCTTGGTAGGACAGGTTTTAGTTGAAGAATCCATTCTTGGTTGGGAAGAATTAGAGTTAGAGGTTGTTCGTGACTGTGAAGGTAACATGATTACCGTTTGTTTCATTGAGAACATTGACCCATTAGGTGTTCACACAGGTGATTCCTTCTGTTCTGCTCCAATGCTTACCATTTCTGAGGAATGTCAGAAACGCTTACAAGAACAAGCTTACAAGATTGTTGACTCTGTGCAGGTTATCGGTGGTACAAACGTACAGTTTGCACACGATCCAGTTTCAGACCGAATTATTGTAATCGAGATTAATCCTCGTACATCCCGTTCTTCTGCATTAGCTTCTAAAGCAACTGGTTTCCCAATTGCGTTAGTATCTGCTATGTTGGCAACCGGACTTACTTTGAAGGATATTCCTTGTGGTAAGTATGGTACTTTAGATAAATATGTTCCAGATGGAGATTATATTGTAATCAAGTTTGCACGTTGGGCATTCGAAAAATTCAAGGGTGTTGAAGATAAGCTTGGTACTCAGATGCGTGCCGTAGGTGAAGTAATGAGTATCGGTAAGACATATAAGGAAGCTTTCCAGAAAGCAATCCGAAGCTTAGAGACTGGTCGCTATGGTCTTGGTCATGCTAAGAACTTTGATACTTTATCAAAGGATGAATTATTACAGATGTTAATTACTCCTTCTAGTGAGCGTCATTTCATCATGTATGAAGCAATCCGCAAGGGTGCTACCAATGAAGAGATTCACGAATTAACTAAGGTTAAGAATTATTTCATCGACCAGATGAGAGAATTGGTAGAGGAAGAAGAAGCACTTATGAAATCGAAAGGTTCTCTTCCAACTGACGAACAGTTAGTATCTGCTAAGAAAAATGGTTTCTCTGATAAGTATTTGAGCCAGATTCTTGAAGTTTCAGAGGATGATATCCGCAACAAGCGTATCAGCTTAGGCGTAGAAGAGGCCTGGGAGGGTGTTCACGTAAGTGGTACCGAGAACAGTGCATACTACTACTCTACCTATAATGCAGAGGATAAAAACCCAGTATCAGACAACAAGAAGATTATGATTCTTGGTGGTGGTCCAAACCGTATCGGTCAGGGTATTGAGTTCGACTACTGTTGTGTACATGCAGCACTTGCTCTTAAAAAGTTAGGCTTTGAGACAATTATTGTAAACTGTAACCCTGAGACTGTTTCTACAGACTATGATACTTCTGATAAGTTGTATTTCGAGCCACTTACTTTGGAAGATGTATTAAGCATTTATAAGAAAGAAAAGCCATTGGGTGTTATCGCTCAGTTTGGTGGTCAGACACCACTTAACTTAGCTGCAGATCTTGAGAAGAATGGAGTTAAGATTCTTGGTACTTCTCCTTCTGTTATTGACTTGGCAGAGGACAGAGATTTGTTCCGTGAAATGATGGATAAGTTAGAGATTCCTATGCCTGAATCAGGAATGGCTGTTGACGTAGAAGAAGCATTAGAAATCGCTCATAAGATTGGCTACCCAGTAATGGTTCGTCCTTCCTATGTATTAGGTGGTCGTGGTATGGAGGTTGTATACGATGACGAAAGCCTTACAGACTATATGAACGCTGCAGTCGGTGTAACGCCAGACCGTCCAATCTTAATTGACCGTTTCCTTAATAACGCATTAGAGTGTGAATCTGATGCAATTAGTGACGGAACACACGCATTTGTTCCAGCCGTTATGGAGCATATCGAGCTTGCAGGTGTTCACTCTGGTGACTCTGCTTGTATCATTCCTTCTGTTCACATCACAGAAGAGAATGTTGCAACTATTAAGGAATACACAAGAAAGATTGCAGAGGAAATGCATGTTAAGGGTCTTATGAATATGCAGTACGCTATTGAGAATGGCAAAGTATACGTATTAGAGGCTAACCCTCGTGCATCCCGTACTGTACCTTTGGTATCTAAGGTATGTAACATCCGCATGGTACCTTTGGCAACAGAGATTATTACTAGCGAATTAACCGGTAACCCTTCTCCAGTTCCTGCATTAAAGGAACAGGATATTCCATATTATGGTGTGAAGGAAGCTGCCTTCCCATTCAACATGTTCCAAGAAGTTGACCCAGTATTAGGACCTGAGATGCGTTCTACTGGTGAGGTATTAGGTTTAGCACCATCCTACGGTGAAGCCTTCTACAAGGCTCAGGAGGGTGTATCTTCTAAGCTTCCATTAGAAGGAACTGTATTGATTTCCGTAAACCGCAAGGATAAGGCTGATGTCGTTGACGTTGCAAGAAGCTTAGCTGATGATGGATTCAAGATTCTGGCTACTGGCAACACATATGAATCCATTACTGAAGCTGGAATTCCTGCAGAGAAGGTTAAGAAACTTTACGAAGGTCGTCCAAATGTATATGACTTAATTACCAATGGCAAGATTGATTTGATTATCAACTCCCCAATCGGTAA
>JAGAQX010000229.1 GCA_017622535.1 Lachnospiraceae bacterium
ATCACCTTCTTTTCCGTTCTTACCACCATAATTCCAGCCTGCACCGCCACCGTTACCTGCACCACCGCCTGTACCAGCTCCGTTGCCTTGTCCTTCACCATTTTGGCCTTGATTCCCTTGGTTCCCATTTCCTTGACCTTGACTACCTTGGTTCTGATTACTGTTATTCCCATTCTGATTGTTGTTGGAATTCTGATTTTTTGTATTGGAATTATTCTGGTTTCCATTATTCCCATCGTTATTGTTCTGATTATTATTTGGATTATCGTTCTTAGCATAATCCATATTCTGTTTCGTCTGACTGAGGGACTGAGTCGCATTGGCATAATCACTGTCGGAATAATTTGAATTCTTATATGCCTCTGCCGCCTGAGCTAGCTTTTCATCCCCTGTCGCAGCCGCTAGCTTCTTAAGCTTTTGATATGCTTCTTCTTTTTCTTTCTTGCTTCCATTCTGGGCTTTTTCTAACGCTTCCTTGGCTTCTTCGAAAAGCTCCTGTTCTTCTTCCTGCTTCTGCTCGTCTGCCTCTTTGACCGCTTGTTCTAGCATCTCTCCAAGGGTCTGATCCTTCACATCCTTGCTGGCCATTTCCATCTTCTTGTTAATTCGTTCTTCCGCCTTTTTCAGGTCCTCATAGTTTTCTGCTTCCTTGAGTTCCTTCTTCGCATTTTCAATCTGCTCTTTCACGTCTGCCACTTCATTCTCTGCAAGCTCTGGATTTTTCTCCAGTTCTTTTTCTACCTTCTCTAACCGGGCAATCTCTTCCTTGGCTTCCTTCTTTACATCATGCTTTACCAATGCTTCCTGCTTTGCTGGCGCGTCGATTAAGCTACTTACCACAAAGACAAACGTGAATCCTAACAGTACACCAACCTGTTTCCAAGCTATACGAATTGGAAATTCTTTTCGTATATGGAATTGCTCTAGAATTCGCACCGCATCCTTCTTTTGTAGCTGGCTAAAAGCATCTTCCTTCCCACTCAGATAAAATGCTGTGGATATCTTCTCCTTATGCCCTTTGGCATCTGCCATCAAAGCTGCCTGCATTGGTGTTGGAGTTTTTCGGATACCCCAAAGAATACCAGCAGAAAAAGACAGAATAAGTACAATGCCTGCTACAAGGATTGCATGATAAAATGGTACTATCAATGCAATCAATGAAACAACCACTGCAATCAACATTCCGCCTCCTACAAGTTTTATTAAGTTGTCTATTATCATTTGCTCCCGAAGTCTGCTTCGCACACGATATACGAACTGTCTTATCTTAATATCCAAGATGTATCCTCCTAATTGTATAGCTTGTATCCTTGCAAATAATACTCATCATTCTCTACATCAAAAAAACGAGTTCAAAACCATATTATATCTTATTATACACCATTCAAAATAACAAGTTTTCACAGGGAATATTAAGATAATCTTCACTTCTTATTCATTTAATCTACAAGAAAAATGACGGGGGTCCCGTCATTTTCCTATTATCAATATTCTATTTTCGTTTCTTATTCCTTGTCACCGCTATATTCATTGCTGCCAGCTTCAAAAATCCTAGTGAAATCAACAAATTCAAAACAACAGAAACCGGAATCCATCCTCTATATATCACCTCATACACAGGTGAAACCGTTCCCATGTCTGCAATCACATCATACAGGCTGTGGCTCGTCATAGAACGAATCAGGAAATCTACAAATGGAGAATATGGATTCAATAGCATAATCATCGGTGTTGCACCAACCGCTACTGTAGTAGCCTTTGTAACACTTGCTTCATATGCCTTCATGGCAATTAATATGTATAAGATAACAAAGGTTGCAATAATAATTCCAATACCAATCACAATGGTAAGTATCGTAGCCATAACGGATTTCTTCACAACACTGGAACAAAATACACCAACACTACCAACATAGATACCAAGGTACAAAAGCATGGCAAACAATCCAAGCAACGCCCACCAGCTCATACCACCTAATACAAAGGCAATGGCCATAACTGGAATGCTGGTCACCATGTACATCATAACCACCATCATGGCCGAACCTAATTTACCAAGCGCGATGGAAAATGGTGATACCGGTGTAGTTAACATAATATCAAGTGTTTGTCGCTCTCGCTCTCCGGAAATAGAACCGGATGTAATGATTGGGATAATCAAGCTTAGCAATCCACATTCCACGCAACCTAACACTGGAAACAAAAAGCTTAATGAAGAATAATCATATCCCGTCATTCCACCCATGACACTATTGGAGCCCATAACGAGCAAAACAATCAATGCTAAAAATCCGTTAATACCCATAATGGCAAAGGACATTTTAATACTTCTCGAACCAACCATCATTTCTTTTTTCATAATCGGATTCATTCGTAATTTCTTTTTCATGCTTTGCCACCTCCTGTAATCTCAAGGAATAAGGACTCTAAGTCTTCCTTTTCCCGATAGAAATTGCTAATTCGTATATTGGCATCTACCAAGCTCTTTAACAGAATCGCTGCATCTTCATCATTACCATTAAAGGAAATCAACAATTCATCTTCTGTCTGGGTTACCTTCTCCACGTTCGGCTGTTCCTTCAAAAGTCGTGTCAGACTTTCTTTTTGTGTCTCTTCCTCTTCATCCGAAGACAATACCGCACGCAAGTGAATTGGCTGACTTCCCTTTGTCTTTTGCATAATCTCATCCACCTTGCCACTGGCAATCAGATGACCTCTTTCCATAATTCCAATGCTGGTACACATCTCTGCAAGCTCTGGCAGAATATGGGAACTGATAATAATAGTTTTTCCCATGGCGCCGAGATTCTTAAGAACCTCCTTCATCTCAAATCTGGCTCTTGGGTCTAAGCCCGAATTCGGTTCATCTAGCACAAGCAAATCTGGATTGTGAATTAGGGCTCTTGCTACGCATAGTCTTTGTTTCATACCTCTAGAAAGAGTATCTACAAATACATCTTTCTTATCAGATAAATTTACTAGCTCAAGCAACCCATCTGCAATCTCATCCACATCCGCCTTATCCATACCATACATAGACCCGTAAAACTCCATGTATTCCATCACCTTCAGATTATCATACACACCAAAGAAATCCGGTACATATCCAACCTTTCTCTTAATATCATCTGGATTGGTAAGTGCATTCACTCCATCCACATACACCGTACCGCTGGTTGCTTTCAACAAACCACAGGTAATTCGCATTGTTGTTGTTTTACCTGCACCATTTGGTCCTACAAATCCAAATATCTCACCCTTCTCAATATGCAAATTCAAATTATCCAGCGCGAGGAACTTACCATATTTCTTTGTTAATCCTTGAATTTCTAACATTTACTGTTCCCCCTTTACACTAATCTTCGGTACAAAATAGGAACCATATTCACTGCCACGACCAACGTACTTCAGGACAATTGTCTTATCGAGCAAATATTTCTGTAAATCTGCACCTGACAACGTATCTGTATCAACGAAAATCTGCTCATATTCTCCCGTTTGTACATTGTAGGCGTATACATCCGCAAGTACGCCATAAGAAAGCTGTTCCTTTCCATACATATGCAACTCCTGGATTGTTTTGATATCCCCAAAGGAATATGTGACGACAGCCTCTGAAGTATATATGCATCGGTCATTGCTATCATACTCTCCTTGAGATGCAACCGCAAACCCATCAATCGTTGGATAATATGCGCCTGAGATATCGCTATAGCTAGCATTATAGGATGTCAGAATTACACCACTACCTGCTCGCTTCACATTTGAACCATCAATCAGCTCTGGCTTGTAGGATGTAATACCCGCCCAAATATAACCTTTACCATAGGCCTGCTTGTCGATCACATTCTGCTCTATCATGTTGTTAATCTGATAGTGCAGATACATTTCTCTGTCTACATACATCTGCTTGTCAGAATACAAGTTATCAAAAGTGCCATAATTTGCCATCACTACAATCTTAGATGGGTCAACGGCTACCATTTCCCCCTTTTTCACATCTCCAACCAAACAGAGATAACCTTCAAAGGTCACTACCAAATCCTGCAAATCATAACAGGTATTGTTAGTTATCGTTCCTTCAAATCCCGTGGTAGAACAGGTCAGATTATGCTCAATGGAACCAATGTTGTTCTCGCTACTCTTGTTGATGAGGAAGGATTTCTGTTCAAATGGTTCCGAATTATCCAGATATACTTCCATACCCTTGCTGTTTCGTTTTAACATATAGTCAATCGTTAATTCATTCTGTGAATTATCAAACACATTGTAATCATATTCATCTACATTGCTTCGGAAACCAGTATACCCTTGGGCAAACTGCAAACGATATTCCTTCGGTTTTGGACATATGATATTCGTATATATTTTTTCACTCTTCGCCTTGTCCTCTAATTCAATCAGTGTAAATGTTGACACAAGAGGTTTGTTCATTCGATACATAAATCCAGTAAGATAAATAATCGCTGTAAATGCAAGGGTAACAATCGGAATTGCAATCCATATCTTTTCCCTTTTGTTCACCTTCTTCAAAATTACATAAAGAACCGGACCTACCAAAACAACATAGAGAATCAAAATGAATCCATATAATAAAACACTTGGTTTATTGGAAAGATCAGACATTCTGGCTACATCTACTCCGGCATACATACTACTTCTTTCTGTATCATTTCCGTAAAACTTACTAATTGTATACTGTGACTGTGCATGTTCGATTAAGAATCTTGCCACGAACTGTTTGAAGTCAGCACTGCTCAATGGTTCCATTGACAAGGAATATCCTAATACAATTACCTTACCTCTGCCAATTTCTTTCACAGAAGCTGACTCGGCTGTAGTAAATGTTGAAAATGGCTCGCCATCCTCCATTGCGAATTCGATGCAATCCATTGTGAGTGCAGTCTGGTTTTCTATCACCTCTTCTGCGCTCTCTTGCTCACCGGATATTGTTTCTTCAACATCACCAATCTGATTCGTGTCGCCTGTCTCCTCTGTCGAATCCATTGTATCGTTCCCATTCGCATTGTCCTGTATTGCTGATTCTATCTGACTATCCACAAAACCTTTATCAAGTACAAGATTTGGATCTTGAATATCATAATATGCATCTGGTGAAGCCGCGCCCACAGAAAGGTCCCAGCTAATTTTCTTCTTCTGCAAATCGCCCAATGTGCCTGATACAAAGGAATCATTAAATATATTCAACACATTTTTGTAATTGCTTCCCAAACCAAGTATCAAAATACCACCGCTTTGTACCCAGTCTTTCAATGAGGCATATTGCTCATTTGAAAGACTCGCTGTATCAAAATTATCAATAATTAGATATTGCATCACCATCAACGCTTTGGAATCCGTCGGAAAATTATCTGCAGTCAATTCAAATATACTGCTGGTTGTCTGTGTATTATCTATCATCATGGAATTGCCATCAAAATAACTAAGTGCACTATAATCATCACTTAACACACCAATAATTACCTTCGATCCTGCGTTTTCCATAACAATGGTATGTTTTTCCTGATAAATCACCTGTTCCTTGTCGTCCAATATCTGAACAGTTACAACACCATTGTTGCCAATCGCTGTTGGAACAAATTGATATGTCTTTTTCTCTCCTGCTGGTACCGAAATATCTTCACCATAGGCGATACTAGTGGAACCATAATATGTACCTGGAATCACACGTAGCATACCAGTAAAATTCTCTTTGCTTTCCACGGTAACTGAAATCATGTTTGGCATGTCATAGAACGCCATTCCGTCTATGCCATATTGTGCCTCCAGCTTAAAGTTATCGTTTTTCTTTTCCACTTTTTTTGTATAGCTAGATTCTGCTTGAACGGTTATCTGATTCATCCATATACTTCCAAGCACTAACAATACAAAAAGTGAAATCCATCCTTTCCTTGCTCTCATTCCTTCATTTCCTTTCTCTTATATCATATATGATCATGTAATCCTTTTCTGTTCTTTCGCAGAAGCTCTTCTTTAATAACATGAAAACGAGCCAAGTGAGCATTTCCCACCAGGCTCGTTCCCTATTGTATCATACTTTTCCAGATTCAAATCTTACGTTTTCCTTAATTATATCTGTATATTTTACATCTATATTCGTAATATTCCTTATTGTCATAAATTATTCATTGCTACAAATTGACTATGACTATCTTTTGTACTTCCCCTTGCGAACAAAGGATGTGTTCCCTGCTTTCTCCTGCATCTTATCATACTGTTCATACATGTCCTGCACACTATTTTCCAATAAGAAATAGTGTTTGATATAAGGAATCAGCAATCCCATCAACAATATCATTAACAATAAAAGAGGAATCGAAAAATTGCTAAACGTATATAAGAACACCATGGTAGTCATCAGTGCGAACAACACAGTTACTACAAGATGAATAAAACGCTCATGCGCAAAGAATGCAATCTGCACCAGATGCTTTTGCATCTCCTTCTCCCAATCTCTTTCCTCATCCGATTCCAGTAATAGGTTTACATAATTCATATATTGTTTAATTCGATCTGCCATATTATTATCCTCCTGCTTATCACTACTCCGAGGGAGTTTTGTTTATCTCTTCTCCTTTACAAGTCAAGCCCTTCCGCAATCAACTCTACTTGTGCTTGTGGTAACTGTGTTTTGAGAGCTGTTTCCTCTACACTCATTCCACTTTTCAGATATCGCTTTGCTACATAATCAAGAGATTCACCAACCTCTATGATATGACCATCAGGGTCATAAATGCGGATTACTCTCTGACCCCAATCATGCTCCATCAATGGATTCACGTACACAATCTCATATGGATATTGATTCAATTTCTCAATAAAGGAATCCATATCATTTTCTTCAAAATATAATTCCGCATCATTACCATAGGGTACTACCTTCTTATCTGTGAAGTTTTCCCATATTACTCGCTCCTGTAACACGAGACCTTCTGTGAGAATCACATTACCACCAAAGTCAGTGACCACAGTTAGACCGAACAAATCACAATAAAAGGCTTTCGATAATTCTATATCCGTAACAACAACTAATATATTTTTCAAACGCATAGTATCACCCTTTCTCTTTCCCAAGTATATCATTTTCTCTTATTTTCCTCAAGGCAAGCAAGAAGAAAAAGGGCAATCCTATTTTGATGTTCTTATATCCATTCTCTCATCCTTTCATTTAATATCTCGTATGCACTTATCCTATCACCACACACCGATAACTCTTTATCACTTACACTTAAAATGTGGGTTGACACTTCTATTTCAATATGTTACTCTACATTTACTTAAATAATTTCATTTATGTTTTAAATACTGTGATAAGGAATAGTAGAATTATGGAAGTATTCAGAGAGCTGCTGGTTGGTGTGAAGCAGTTACGGAAAGAATTTGAACTCGCCTTTGAGTAGCCCGCTGAACATATCATATTTGATAAGTAGGTGAGGACGGACCCCAACCGTTATTCTAGGGAGGATATAAGACGCTAGTCCGTATCTGCAATGAGTGTATACATATTATGTATGAATTAGAGTGGTACCGCGTAAGTTCAGCCTTACGTCTCTAGACAAGGAGACGTAGGGCTTTCTGTTTGATTTGAGAAACTTTACCGTAGTACTATAACAGAGTACATAAGATTGGAATAATTACCATAGTATGTAACAGTTCAAAACCTAGTATTATCGAATGAATTTCTGAATTGTTACATAGTTATGTAGCAGATACAAAATTAAGAAAGGAAGGTACGAATTATGATGGACGCAACCAAGTATAAGAGAAATTATTTTATGCCACCTGTCGAGTCCTTAGACTGGACCAAAAAGGAATATGTTGATAAAGCACCAGCATGGTGTTCCGTAGATTTGAGAGACGGTAACCAGGCACTTATCGTTCCAATGAGCTTAGATGAGAAAATTGACTTTTTCAAAATGTTAGTTGAGGTTGGTTTCAAAGAAATCGAGGTTGGTTTCCCTGCTGCTTCTGAGACAGAATATGATTTCTTGAGAGCTTTGATTGATCAGAATTTAATTCCTGATGATGTAACCATTCAGGTTCTTACCCAGGCAAGACCTCACATCATTCAGAAAACCTTTGAAGCAGTGAAAGGCTGTAAGCATGCAGTCATCCATCTTTACAACTCCACTTCTTTGGCACAGCGCGAGCAGGTGTTTAAGAAATCCAAAGAAGAAATCAAGCAGATTGCTATCGAAGGCGCTAAGATGTTATTAGACTTAACAAAGAAGGACGGCGGTAATTACCAGTTTGAGTACTCACCAGAATCATTTACTGGTACAGAGGTAGAATATGCATTAGAGGTTTGTAATGCCGTGATCGATATTTGGCAGCCTACTCCAGAAAACAAGGTAATCATTAACTTACCTGCTACTGTTGAGATGTCATTACCTCATGTATACGCAAGCCAAATTGAGTACATGAGTAAGAATATGAACATGCGCGAGAATGTAATCCTTTCCTTACACCCACACAACGACCGTGGTTGCGGTGTTGCAGATGCTGAATTAGGTGTACTTGCAGGTGCCGATCGTATCGAAGGAACATTATTTGGAAATGGCGAGCGCACTGGTAACGTAGATATCATTACTTTAGCAATGAATATGTACACACATGGTGTAGACCCTAAGTTAGACTTCAGCAACATTCCTAAGATTACTGAGCTTTATGAGCGTGTAACCGGAATGCACGTATATGAGCGTTCTCCATACACTGGCAAATTGGTATTTGCTGCATTTTCTGGTTCACACCAGGATGCAATTGCAAAGGGTATGAAGTGGCGTGAAGAGAAAGAATTAAAGGATTGGACCGTTCCATACTTACCACTTGATCCTCATGATGTCGGTAGAGAGTACGAAGGTGACGTTATCCGTATCAATTCTCAGTCCGGTAAGGGCGGAATTGGTTATATCTTAGAGCAAGCCTATGGCTTTAACTTACCTGCTAAGATGCGTGAGGATTTGGGATATGCGGTAAAGAACGAATCTGACCACCAGCACAAGGAATTATCTCCAGAAGAGATTTTAGGAATCTTCAACAAAGAATATGTGAATATCAAAACTGCTATCAAGTTAGATGAGTGTCACTTTAACCAGGAAGGAAATGGTATCATTTCTACCGAGCTTACTATTAAACGTGACGATGTACCTAAGGTATATCACGGAACTGGTAATGGACGTTTGGATGCTGTTGCAAATGCAGTACAGAAACACTTCAACATCGAATTCAAGTTGACTACATACGAAGAGCACGCTTTGCAGCACGGTTCCAACTCACAGGCCTGTGCCTATGTAGGAATCGAAACAGGCGACGGTGTAACCACTTGGGGTTGTGGCATCAAGAACGATATCATCGACGCTTCCGTATGTGCATTGCTGTCTGCAGTGAATAAAGTGTTAGACAAAGAACATATCAAATAGTATGCAATGCTGTACATTCGCCAAATAGTCAACTGCATGCAATCATGTTTGTCTACTTGGCTCATTGTTAACACAAAAAGCCTCCGGAAATTTTCCCGGAGGCTTTCATTATGCGTAAAGATATATTAAATAGATAGTATCAACCCTTCACACTACCAAGGGCCACACCAGCAATAATATATTTTGATAAAACAAAATATACGATAATCAGTGGTAATACAGTCAAGGTTAATCCAAGATAAACAGAACCATATTCTGTCTTATAAATATCACCACGTAACAAACTTACCATAATTGGCATTGTATACTTATCCTGGTCAGTCAACAAAACGAGTGGTGTGAATAAGTTATTCCAGCTACTTACAAATGAGAAGATTGCCTGTGTTGCAATCGCTGGCTTCATAATTGGTAAAGCAATCTCATTGAAAATGCGGAACTCTTTTGCACCATCAATTCTCGCTGACTGCACAATCTCCATAGACAATGCAGGATACATATACTGTCTCATAAAGAATACCATAGATGGTGATGCGATGGCTGGTAAAATCAACATAAGCAAGTTGTTTGTCATACCGATTTTGTAAACCATCTGATAGAAACCAATCATTGTAACCTGTGCAGGTATCATCATAACTGCTAAGATAAAGCTAAAGAATGGTTTCTTTAATTTCCAATCATACACAATCAAGCCATATGCTGTCATTGTTGAAAAATATACAGCACAAAGCGTAGAAAAGATTGAAATAATACCTGAATTCAAAAAACCAATTGCTGGATTAAAACTCTTGCCTAGCAAAATAGACAAGTTATTCATCATATATGTAGATGGCAATAACGAAATTGCATGCTGCTGAATTTCTGTTGTGGATCTAGTTGAATTCACAATCATAATCCAAAAAGGCATAATACTAAGTATCGCAAGGAGAATACAGACTACGTAGATAACAACCTTCATAGCGATACCATGTGCTTTATTGGTTTGCTTTTCTTTAACTGCTACCGCTTCTCTCATTTAGCTGTCTCTCCTTCCTTCGATGGTTTTGCTACAAAATTACGTTTTGCCCTTTTTTCATCATCCTTATCACGCATCAAGAAGAATGTAAATGCAGACAGGATACAGATGATTACAAACATAATCATACTAGCTGCAGCCGCTCTGTTATACATATAGCTTCCACTAAATGCCTGATTATAAATAAATACACTTGTGGTTAATGTTGCATTGTCCGGTCCACCAAGCAAGAATAGCTTCGGAATATCGAACATATTCAAACCACCAATTAAACTTGTTACCAATGTAAACAGCAAAATTGTCTTAATATTTGGAAGCGTAATCAAGAAGAATGTCTGAATCTTATTTGCTCCATCTACCTCTGCCGCTTCAAAAATCTCTGGGCTAATTCCTAATACGCCCGAAATCAAAATAACCATAGTATAACCATACCACATCCAAAATTGAATGAATGCAACAATTGCTCTTGCAATTCCTTTATTCATCAAAAATTGAAATGGTTCATCAATCAAGCCTAATGACATAAACAAGTCATTCATTGGGCTCATTGGGTACTCAAATAATGCCTTAAATAAAATCGCAATCGATGCTGCTGTAATAATATTAGGCATATAGAACAATACTTTAAATATACCCTGTCCTTTTATCTTACTACGTCTATCGGTAAACCATGCAGTCAACAACAAGGCCAAAGCAATCTGCGGAATAAAGTTCGCTATCCAGATAACTACCGTATTCCCAAAAGCCTCTCTAAATGAAGGATTTGCTAATATAGTCTTGAAATTTCGCAACGGGTCCTCTAAGAGATGAAAATCTGTCATTCCTAGACCTTTCAAATCGGTAAATCCGATAACCGCTGTATAAATAATTGGATATAGTGAAAAAATTAAAAATGCAACTGTAAATGGTATACAAAAGAAATATCCATATTTCGCATATCTAACCTTTTTCTTATTCACTCTACCCACCTCCGCTCTTCAAATTTTTTAAAAGGCAGTTCGGACAAGGTCGTCAAGTCCGACTGCCTTTTTTAGTATAATTAATTACAATTACTCAACAATAACGTCTAAGTTATCAGCAACCTGTTGCTTGAAGTCAGCAATTGCCTGCTCACGAGACTTATTACCTGCTGTGTACTCACGTACCTGCTCTCTCCAGTACATATTGATTGTCTCATCGTACTGTGTAAGGTTTGTACCCTTAGCATAATCATTAGCTGGCACGAAGTAATCAAACATATTCTGTCCACCTAAGAAATCAACAGAACCATCAGACTTACCCATAACAGTGTTAGATGCAACAGCATCCTTTGTACCACCTTCGCCGTTCAAAGTACCATTTGCCCACTTGTACTGAAGTCCTTCCTCTGAAGAATCCAATGTGATCCACTCTAAAATATCGCCTACAGCTTCTGCCTTATCAGTATCTTTATTAGCAAGTACCCATGTACCACCCCAGAAGAAACCAATTGGAGAGTCACAAACTGCCCAGTCACCATATGTACCTTCACCTACAGCTTCACCACCACAGTTAGGTGCCATTGTGTAGTTGATTAACCATGCAGGACCAAAGAAACCAAGAACTTCCTTAGAACCTTCGCCCTTCATGTCTGCGAACCAAGCATCCTGCCAGTCCTGTGTATCATTGTGGTAACCATTGTCTTTTAACTTCTTAGATAAGTCTAAGAACTCTTCTCTCTTAGGATCAATATTAAGCTTACCGTCAACAATCCAACCAGTGTCAGAGCTGTTCTCAACTGCATGCCATACATCACCATCACCAGATACGATACCGTATCCCTTAGCCTTTAACTCTTCAGCTGCTGTAAAGAACTGATCCCAACCTGGACCAATCTTCTTAGAAATCTCAGCTGGATCGTCTGTTCCCCAAGTATCCTTCGCAACAGAACGACGGTAGATAAATGCTCCACCTGTTGCCTGATAGCCCAAACCAACTAATTTACCATCTGGGTTTGTTCCGATATCTACTGTATACTGTGCAATCTTAGCTTCATCAAGCTTAGCTGCTACATCAATTCCAAGATCCTCATATGCTGCTGCATACTGTGCTGCATCACCCTGTGTATACTTTAATACGAATGCTGCCTCTGCACAATAGATATCAGGAGCATCTGCACCGCCTGCTGCTAAAGCCTGGTCAAGTGCTGGCTGATATGCACCATCTGTTGTTGCAATTACAGTTGTCTTAATCTCATATGGGAAATCTGGATGAGCTTCTACATACTTATCAATCATGCCTGGAACTTCTTCTGTAAATGCCCATACATTGATAACATTGTCATCACTTGTGTCTTTGCTATCTCCACTATCAGCTGCTGCCTCTGTTGCAGCTGGCTCACTGTTTCCCGACTCAGTTGTGTCTGCTGCGCCACCACAACCAAATAACAAACTTGCTACCATGGTTGCTGCAAGCAAACCGCTTAACATTTTCTTTCTCATGTTTCTTCCTCCTTCTCTCTTTAAAAAAAGATACCAATAAATCAAATCAAGGCCCTGTTTGATTAATGTAAGCTTATTATACATGCAAATATACACTTATTGCTTTTTAATTCTTGCCATATGTGTGTTAAAAATTGCTTTTTTGTTCATTTTGGATGACAAAAATTGCTTTTTTCATTATAATTTGTATAGAAACACAATAAATCCCTACAATTGGGACGACCAATATTAAATAAGGAGGACATTATGAACCAAATTTTCAACCCAGACAATCCCGTCATGCGGTTTTTGTCCAAATTCTGTGACTTGATGTTATTAAACCTATTATTTCTAATAACATCCATCCCCATATTTACCATCGGCGCATCTACTGCTGCCATGTACAAAATCACGTTACAAATTGTTGCGAACGATGACCCGTACATAATCAAAGGTTACTTCAAAGCCTTCAGGGAAAACTTCAAACAGGCAACTGTGATTTGGATACCAATCTTATTGGTTCTAATCTTTTTCGCAGTCGATTTGTATGTCGTTTACAACATCATTGATCCAAGCTATTCTTACCTACAGTTTCCGATTTGGATTATTATGTTTGTGATTCTTTCTATTATAATATATGCATTTCCTATGATAGGACGATACAAAGCAACTAATAAACAAATCCTTAAAAATTCGGTTTTACTAAGCGTAGCAAATATGCCAGTCACGATTATGATTGTTGCCATTTACGTAGGTATTGCTTATCTAGCATCCTCATCCGCAAAAGCTCTTATCATTACTATAAGTATACTACTTTTTTTCGGATTTAGCGCTATTGCATTTTACAATTCTTTATTTTTAATCAGAATTTTTTTCAAATGTAATCCAGATGAAATGATAGCACCAGAAGTCGATGAAGAAGAAGCAAGCTCCAACTAATGAGCTTGCTTCTTCTTTGTTTATTTATATCCTTCCAATATCACAAAAGCCCTTGAGTAACATAATTGGTTACCCAAAGGCTTTATAAAGGGGGGATTATATGAAAAAGTCTACCCGTTTTTCATAGACTTTATCAACCATTGTAAAAATAAAATACTTTGTTCTTTTCTTTGTGAATGTTTCGAAACAGTCACGATTGGTGTGTCACTATAAAACTTATTAATACCTTCTACTTCATCTACCATAATTCCCACCGGAATTTGACTACCATCTTCGTCTGTATAATAGAAGATTTTATCCTCTACATCTTCATAAACTTCTTTTGATAGCAACTGTTCCAAATTCTCATAGGAATCCGTTTTGGCATACTCTTCTACTGCCCATGAATTTGATATTGTAATGTCAACCTTTCCAGACACTAACATTGCCTGATACTTTTGTATACTTGCAACTGTCACTTCATCTGTGGCAGCCTTTGCATCCATCACTTTCGGATGAATCATACCCGTTTCTACTTTAATTGGGGCGCTCTCCACATCGATATCATATTCTTCAATATAGTCATTGTGAAAATCCACATCATCCGCTGTCTCCATGACTGCATTGACAAATGCGATATCAAGAGTCAAAGGCTGATGCTCTGATTGATACGTCTGTACAAAGGAATTAACTACAATCAACAAAACAACCGGAATAATAACCTTCCATTTTTCATATTCCCAAAAGTGCTCTAACTTTTGACGAAATGTCATCTTCGCCTCTATTACACTTTCTTCTATCTCTTCTTTCTGATTGTTTTCCTGTGCTATCCATTCTTCATCTACAATTCTCATATTCACACCTTCTTTTTCAAGGTTCTGAATTATTATACGTTTTCAAATGCATATATCGTAGTCGTTTGGTACACATCTCCTCTTCTCAAAATCGGAGAAGGAAATTTGTGATGATGAATCGCATCTGGATAATTCTGTGTCTCTAAGCATAAAGCTGTATAACGTTCAAAACCTGAATCATTTTCTGTACAATCATCCAAATTATTACCCGTATACAACTGGATACCCGGTTGATCTGAATAACAAGTCATTTGAATTCCTGTATCTTTACATTGTAGCACAGCCATTTCTTTCATGGAAGAGCTTCCAAAAGCATAATTGATGTCATATCCTTTACCGATACGCAATTGCTCATCATTCAAATCCATACAGTCACCAATTTTTTTGAACTCTCTAAAATCAAATGGTGTATTCTTTACATCTCTAATCATGCCAACCGGGATTTGATATTCATCAACAGGCGTATAATAATCAGCCATAATTTTAATCTGATGATCCAAAATTGTATTCTTCGCATTACCAGACAAATTAAAATATGTATGATTTGTAAGATTCACTAACGTGTCATCTGTTGTCATTGCCTCATACTGAATAATTAACCGGTTCTCATCTGTCCACTCATATGTAATTTCAACATCTAAATTTCCTGGATATCCTTCGGCTCCATCGTCAAATCGCTTTCTACAAACCAACTTATCCTCATTAATGTATACTTTCCAAAGCTGATTTCCAAAATGCTTCTTTCCGCCATGTAAATGATTTCCTTTTTCATTTTTTGTAATAGAAAAAACCTTTCCATTTAATTCAAATTCAGCACCTGCAATTCGATTACCACATCGACCAATGGCAGCGCCGATAAAACATGTATCTCTTTCATAATCAGCAACCTTATCATATCCAAGGCACACATTTTGTAATTCCTGATTAACATCCTTTATGCAAATTGCCCGGATGCGGCAACCATAGTTTATCACTTCTACATAATTTCCTTTGGAATTTGTCAAGCGATACAAGTCTACATTTTTCCCTTCCTTTGTTGTCCCAAATAACTCCTTACTGATCATTCCGAGTACTTCCTTTTTGCTTTTTTATTTTATACATTTCCTTGTCACTATTCCAAATACACTCCTGCAAGGATATGTCTTCTTTCATATTCACAACATATGAGCCAATGGAACAATCAATCAAATACGGTTTGTTACTTCTCTCATTTAAGTGAGCTAATTGATTTTTAATATCTTCTGTTACCATATCGGAAATGTATGGATTCTCATTACAAATGACAATCAAAAATTCATCTCCACCTGTTCTGGCAACAATTCCATATTTCTCGACTGCAGATTTTAGAATGTCTGCCAATTGGCAAATCACCCAATCTCCTTCACCATGACCATATGTATCATTTATCCTTTTCAGACCATCCATATCTGCACTTAAAAACGATAAATAATGATCTGTCCGTGACCACCCATCCCAATGGCGTTCCAAATAATCGTCTAATCCCAATCTATTATTCGCCTTGGTCATATAATCCTTTAAGCAATTATTTTTGTTAATCGCAATCAACTCTTCTAGCTGCTGTCTCACATAATAATCATTCAAGGCAAGACTAATCGTCAAATTCCAATCATGATAAAATGCATACAAGCTATCCATGCGATTCTTATAACTGATTACAGTATATCCAAAGCTTTTTTCTCTGTTATGTAAAATTCGAAAATAATATACTTTCAATGAGGAATCACTTACCGATTCCGGCAACAATTCCTTTTGATAAAACTGTGTATAATTTTTGATTGGTTTCCCATCCTTGAAACCAAATTCAATATTAACCGGCATGTCTCCTACCAAAGAATGAATGCCATATTGTGTATCGTGGTCATAGAACCGACAGAGATAAAATTCATCATAGTCTCCAACCAATTTTAACCCCTGAGCTACAGTGCTCTCGATATCCCGCAAGGTACTACTGCTATGCATATCAATATTAAAAAACAACTGTTCCACATGTTGATCAAGCACTTCATTCGCAGTCTTAAACTGTACACACTCAGATTCAGTCTCTGTCCCTTCCTTGTTACAGGCACAGCTTTCTCTATAAATTATATTCGCTGGCACACTGACAGTCTGTTCTCGTTTCACTCCATTCAACACATCATGTATAAGTTGAATTGCTTCCCTTGTCATATTCTCGTAATCCAATCCAACAGTCGTTAGTTGCGGATGGTATTCTCTTGATTCCACAGCATTGTCAAAACCACATATCATAACATCCTCTGGAACCCTCTTTCCATGACGCTCTAATGCTTCGCACAGAGAACGTGCCATAAAATCGTTTGCACATATAATTGCATCTGGGATATTATCCGAATGGGAAAAGAAAAATTCATAAGCCTCTTCCCCTTTTCTTGTCCACATATCTCCATAAAAAACAGAATTAGTATACAATGGAAAATTCAATCTTGCCATCGCACTATAATAATGTTCTAATCGTTTACCACTATCATAATGACCAGGATAACCAGCCATGAAACAAATATGCTTCGCACCATGCACCTTTGCCAAATGCATTACCATCTCATCAATTGCCATATTCGCCTTAGAAACCACATTATAGAAATCTTCACTTTTTTCTCTAAATGAAACAACTGGTCCTTTTGCCCTTTGCTTCAATGCAGCGATTAATTTCGTACGAAATATTGGCGTATCATATGTATCAAATGCCACTACAGTAGCCGCAAACTTCTCAATAGGAGCAAAGTCTACAATGTCGCTCTCATTTACATCATATTCATTGGTTTTTCCTCTCACCACGTAAGATGTCATGAAAACAACATTGTAATCTTTCTCTTGTGCTGCTGCTATCAGATATTTGCTAAAGCTTTGTTGAAATGCCAACTCTGCTCGGTTAACAAAAACACCTATGGTCTGTCTTCCGTTACAAAACATCTTTCTGTTCCTCCTTCAACAAATTCATCAAGCACATTTAGCACTTATATTTCCTGCATAACAAGTTTTAGTGCAGGATACAATTTCTTAAATGTCTGATAACGTTCTTCGTAAAGCGCTGTCATTTTCTCATCTGGCATAACGCTATCCTTTTGTTTTACAATCACTTTGGCAGCCTCTACAACTGATTCGTATACGCCATTACCTACAGCGGCCAAAATTGCACCACCATACGCCGGACCTTCTTCTACTTCTACTGTATTGATTTTAATTCCCAATACATTTGCCATGATTTGCTTCCACAAATCACTCTTAGCTCCACCACCACAAATATTGGTTTCATCAATCTTGATTCCTAATTGTTTTGCAACCTCTAAGGAATCTCTAAGTGCAAAAGCAACACCCTCGAATACTGCCTGTGTCATCTCTTCTCTCTTTGTATCTAAAGTCATCCCCACAAAGGAACCTTTTGCCTTAGGATCGTTATGTGGCGACCGCTCTCCCATCAAATATGGTAAAAAGTACACATGATTCTCACCAAGCTTTTGAATATTTTCCTGTTCAGCTGCAAAATCCTTTGTTCCAAGGATATCTTCCATCCACCATTTATTGCAAGACGCAGCACATAACATACATCCCATTAAATGATATTTGCCATCTGCATGAACGAAAGAATGTAAGGCATTATTGCTATCTACACCAAATACATCATTTGTAATGAATACTGTACCACTTGTTCCTAAAGAAATGTTACAGCTTCCTGTTCCTACGGTACCTGTTCCCACAGCAGCTGCTGCATTATCTCCTGCCCCAGCCACTACAATACATTCCTTTGGAAATCCTAACATTGCTGCCACATCGTCTTTTAATTGTCCAACTACCTCATAACTCTCATATAGCTTTGGCATTTGTTCTTCTTTCACATGACAAATGTCTAACATTTCTTTGGACCAACATTTGTGCTCCACGTCTAACAACAACATACCAGAAGCATCAGAATAGTCTGTACAATGGACACCAGATAGGCGATATGCCAAATAATCCTTTGGCAACATAATCTTACAAATTCTCTTAAAGTTTTCTGGTTCGTTTTTCTCTACCCAAAGAATTTTCGGTGCTGTAAATCCAGCAAATGCAATATTGCCTGTGTATGCCGAAAGCTTCTTCATTCCAATCTCATTATTGAGATAAGCAACCTCTTCCACAGTTCTGCCATCATTCCACAAAATCGCCGGACGAATCACTTGATCCGCCTCATCAAGAATAACAAGACCATGCATCTGTCCACCAAAGCTAATACCTGCAATGTCTTTCTTATCATAATCTGCTGTAAGCTCTTTCAAACCTTCCACAGACTGCGTCCACCAATCCTCAGGATTCTGCTCTGACCAGCCTGGCTTTGGAAAACTCAATGGATACTCACGATTGACAATTTTCTTTACATCACCTTTTTCATCCATCAGCAAGAGCTTTACTGCGGATGTTCCCAAATCAATTCCAATATATAACATACATTTCCTCCATGCTTATGCGAAAGGATTCTCTGTTGGATACATCATACCCTTTGGCTGGTTAAAGTTAATATCCTCTAATGGTACTCCAACTAATTTGAATACTTCATATAATGCTTTTCCATAATGACCAAAGGCCACTGCACCATGATGCG
>JAGAQX010000230.1 GCA_017622535.1 Lachnospiraceae bacterium
AAATCTAAAGTCTTCTCTATACCGTCCATATTATTCTTTGTATGCACAGCATCTCCAATTCCAACGCCACAGAATATATCCTCAATCTTACCAACTGCAGTCACTCGATAGCCAGCATCTTTTAAGTAACATAGTAAGCTTTCTTCTGATGGTGTCAAAGAAAAATCTCTACGATTTGACGTTCTCACATATTTCTTCCCAGCTTCTTGTTTCTCATCTTTCAAAAATGGTCTTGCTATCACTCGTGCTACTGCATGTTCTCCGGTTAGAAGTTCTCTTGCAATCTCACACATATTGTAAAGCTCATCCACAGGAATTACATCTTCATGTGCCGCAATCTGGAATACAGAATCAGCAGATGTATAAACAATTGGGTACTTCGTACTCATGTGACTATCCCCTAATTCATTGATAATCTGCGTACCACTAGCAACACAGTTTCCCAACACTCCCTTACATCCTGTGCGCTTCACGAATTCATCTATTAACTCCTTTGGAAATCCATCGGGATAAGTTGGAAATGCCTGCTCCGTCTTAATTCCTATCATTTCCCAATGTCCGATTGTAGTATCCTTGCCGTTAGACAGCTCTTTCGCTTTACCATAAGCACCAATCGGAATTACTTCCGTCTTCGGCAATGCAGTTCCATCAATGGAAAATAAACCCAGCTTCTCTAAATTCGGTACATGTAAATGACCGCGTACCTTCATGATATTTCCTAAAGTATCTGCACCTACATCCCCAAAACGTTGCGCGTCTGGAAGTTCCCCAATTCCAACGCTATCTAATATAATCCATATAACCCGTTTGAACATAGCAACCTCTCCTTGATATGAAATAATAAACATTATAGTTTTATCATATTATACTATACATAAATTATTTAAAAGAATACATAAATACACACAGCTACTGTAATCCCAAAAACAACCAAAAACATGATTATTTTTCCTTTTTGTATTTCCTTCTGTTGTTCCTTTGATATTCCATGAAGATACATACGTTTCTGCTGTCGGTTTGCTTCCAATGTACATAGTATTCCTATTATTGTAACAACAAAAATAATACCTAAACTTCGAAAAATCATATCCTGATCTATTGGATAAAGATAATATGTAACATACTCATCCAAAGAATAATCTGTCATCATCTCCATCATATAACTTTTCATTTGTCCTACACACGGAAGAACAATTCCACTCATATAAAATGATTTTGGTGAAGTTGCTACTTCGCCGCTCAGATAATTATAAGTATCTTCATACAACCGTTCAATATTTCCTTGCTGAATTCCAGAATAAAATCCTATATACAGATCATAGTTTTTACCAAATGGTATCATGTAATACCCATCACTGGATATAACAACCGAATTTACCGACGAGTTTTTCGTTGCATAACAACCAATCGTATATGGAACCTCACCCTCTATACACATTCCCATGTGAACATCATCTCTAGTAACAGCTTGAATATTCTTTGCAGTCATTAGTCCTATAAATTCAAACGAAGTTAGCACTGTCATAAACAATCCTATAGATAAGGCTAAATATCCAAAAAAACGAGCTAAATATGGTGTATTAATCTCATTATACATTCTTTTTCTCCTTTTTTATTAGTTCTGTAATTCTTTTGGAATCATTTTTTAATACGCTTATGCACTTTGATAAGTAAACTCTATTGCAGTAGATTTATTATACGATAAATCATTATAAGTGTCATCATTATAATTCGAGTTCTTTGATTCGATCGTTATTTCATCTTTTTCATTGGATTAAAACGAACTATTTCTTAAGACAAAATTTTTTCCAAAAAAAGAGAACAACAATGTATCCATTGCTATTCTCTTACATTTTAATATTATTACAATAACTCTGCCATCTCAAGCAACAACTTCTCTGACTTCTCCCATCCAAGACATGGGTCTGTAATGGACTTACCATAACAGCCAGCACCAATCGCCTGGTTACCATCTTCGATGTAAGACTCAATCATAACACCCTTTACAATGCTCTTCACTTCGTCGCTATGACGCATACTGTGAAGAATTTCCTTCACAATACGTGGCTGCTGATCCCATTTCTTACCTGAGTTGTTATGGTTTGCATCAACAATAACTGCAGGGTTCTTAAGTGTATCAAACTTCTGATATGCCTCGTATAATAAAATCAAATCCTCGTAATGATAATTTGGCATAGACACACCATGACGGTTCAAGGAACCTCTTAAAATACAGTGTGTAAGCGGATTACCATCCGACTTAACCTCCCAGCCTGCTGTCATAAATGTATGCTTTGACTGGCCAGCAATACAAGAATTCATCATTACGGAATAATCGCCGGATGTTGGATTCTTCATACCAACAGGAACATCAATACCAGATGCTGTTAATCTGTGAGACTGGTTCTCTACCGAACGAGCGCCAACCGCAACATAAGATAAAATATCTGACATATATGGCCAGTTATCGGAATAAAGCATCTCATCTGCTGCTGTCAAACCTGTCTCTGCAATAGAATCAATATGCATCTTACGAATCGCCTTCAATCCTTCAATAAAGTTTGGCTTCTCTTCCGGATTTGGCTGATGTAACATTCCCTTATAACCAGAACCATTTGTTCTTGGCTTATTCGTATAAATTCTAGGAATGATAATAATCTTATCTTTAATCTTCTCCTGCACCTTTGCAAGACGACTAATATAATCTAATACAGCATCCTCGTTATCTGCAGAACAAGGACCAATAATCGCGATGAATTTATCCGACTCACTCTTAAAGACTTTTGCAATCTCTGCATCTCTTTCCTCTTTAATCTTTGTAAGTTCTGGACTCATCGGAAATAATTCTTTAATCTCTTCTGCCGATGGAACCTGTGAAATGTAATGTAAACCCATTTTCAAACTCTCCTTCGTGTCTTAATATAAATTTCCGTCTTAGCGACTCTGTATGACAGTTTAGCACGTTGAAGTAAAAAAGTCAACATAATAGCGGTAAATTTCAAACCACAGCTATAACCATGCTTTCGAATTTTATCACGCACTAAAAACTAATTTTGTCATTGAACCACCAAGAAATATTGAAATATAATTTGCTTTAAAATATATTCGTATGTGATTTTACTCCTGTTATCATTTGAATACAAGGGTAAAACCTGATATTTTTCATCATTCACATATACAATAATTTCACCAACAGTTTCATTCTTTTTTACTGGTGCTTTAAGCTGTGTTGGTAATTTCACATCAAAAGATACTTGTTCTCCCTCTCTTAACAATAACCTGATAGAATCATTAACAAATGGGGTAATTGCTTTATCTTCTATGCTATCCAATACCGGGATTTGTTGAAATGAAGTTCCTGCCTTTAAAATCTCCTTCGAATGAAATTGTTCTATACCATAATCCATAAGCTGCGTTGTATCTTTCCACTTAAAGCTTTTATTCGGTGGCCACCCACAGGCTAACACCACGCTGACAAACCGTTTATTATCTTTATCTACAGCACCAACAAAGCAATAACCTGCATCATTCGTAAAACCTGTTTTAATACCAATAGCTCCGTCATAAGAAGTCAAAAAACGGTCTTTGTTATTGACCGTAAAACATCTCCCTGTAGTCTGCTCATGAAAGGTATGTGAAGGTGTCTGTACAATCTGTAAAAATGATTCATTTTCAATAGCATAACTGGAAATTAAAGCCAAATCGTAAGCAGTTGTATAATGCCCTTCTGCATCTAGCCCATTTGGAGTGACAAAATTTGTATGATATGCCCCCAACTCCTTTGCTTTTTCATTCATCATAGCTGCAAAACCTTCTACACTTCCACCAATATGCTCTGCTATAGCAACTGCAGTATCGTTATGAGATTCTAACATTAAGGAATATAACAAATCGGATAATATGTATTGCTCCCCAGTATTCATATTCAGTTGTACATCCGGCATACAAGCTGCTTGCTTTGAAACCGTTACGATATCGTTCATATTGCCATTTTCCAAGGCAACAAGTAATGTCATTATCTTGGTAGTACTTGCCATAGGAACTTGTTCATATCCTGATTTTTCAAATAAAACTCTTCGATTCGTTGCATCCATCAAAAGCGCATATTTTGCATTTAAATTGGTCGGTTCCTTGTTTTCTTCCCCTTTATTTTTTATCTCACCATCGACACTTTCTTTTCCCTCGTTATAATCCACCGTATCCAAATACTCCGCAACCTCCATATGTTCATCCGAAGACCAGGTCAAATGATATATGTTCGTTTCCTGTCGTTTTGAATCTTCCATTCTTGTTTCCAAATGCTGAATACCAACACAGGATAGCACAAGAAAGCATGCAAATCCTAGAAGAAAACAAGAGGCAGTATCTTTTGAATTCTTTTTAGTTTCTCTATTATCTCTATTATTACAATAAAAAAATGACATATTTCCACACTTGCATCTCATTGATACAAGTATATGAAACTGTCATTTGTTTTAGAATCAATCCTTCACAGGTGCAAAGGTTAACTGCGCTTCTTCCATTGCCTGTTGTTTGAAATCCTCAATCTTATCTGGAGTTATAATTGGTAACTCATCTGTAGACTGAACACCAAAGCTTCTTAAGAAATCATCGGTAGTTCCAAACAGAATCGGTCTACCAATGGCATCCAAACGTCCCACCTCTTTAATCAAGTTATATTCCACAAGCTTATTCACTGCATGAACACATGAAACTCCACGAATAGCCTCAATCTCTTGTCTTGTGATCGGCTGCTTATAAGCTACAATCGATAAAGTCTCCAGCAAAACATCTGTTAATACATGCTTCTTAGGAATATTTACAACCTTCACTAAAGTATCATAATAATCTGCCTTTGTGCACATCTGAAATGAATCCTCAATCTCAATAATACGAATTCCACGATCTACACTGTCATACTTATCCATCATATTATGTATAATCTTAACTACAGTATCCACATCCAATTCTAAAGCCTGTGCAATTCGATCTCTATCTACCGCCTCTCCTACAGAAAACAACACAGCTTCAATTTTACCCTCAATTACATTGATATCTTGTTCCATATATGTAACTCCTATATTCATCCTATTTCTCAATAAACAGATTACTCATTTTAAGAGCAATATTCCATTTTATTCCGTATCTATAGTTTCTTTTTTATCAACGGATATCTCATCTGATTCATTATTATCATTTTGATTGATTGCTTCAATCTCATCTAAAGAGTCAATCACAATCTCACCAAAGGTTTCTTCCTGACGGATGGTAATCGCACCAACCTTCATAAGCTCTAATATCGACATAAATGTAATAATGATATTCATTCTAGTTGGCTGTGATTCCAATAATGTACGGAAATTAATTCCTTTCAAGCCACGAACCTCTTCACGAATCTGCACCATACGGTCTTCAATATTAATCTCTTCTTTTTCAATGGTACCGAACTTAGAACGGATTGGGTCAATCTTGTCTACCTGTTTACGCATGATGGATTGGAAAATCTCATTTAACTTATTCAAGGTCATACCATCTACCAAAGTCGCTGGGTCAATCTCTTCTTTGTAGGCCGCAACCTCCTTCGGAATCGTTGGCTTCTTGTATAAGTTATGGGATGCATCTAACTCCATATCCTTAAGCTCTAAGGCCGCATATTTGTACATCTTGTACTCCAACAAGCGTCTTACAAGTTCCGCTCTTGGATCGTCCTCTTCCTCTTCTTCCACCTCTTCCTTTGGAAGAAGCATCTTAGACTTAATCTGCAAAAGCGTACCAGCCATTACAAGAAATTCACTCATAACATCCATATCCTGTTCCTGCATCTGCTCGACATATTCTAGATACTGCTCTGTAATGGTTACAATTGGAATGTCATAAATGTCAACCTTATTCTTTTCAATCAAATGTAACAGCAAGTCCAAGGGACCTTCAAAGACCTGCAGCTTATAAGCAATTCCCATTCTCATTCTCC
>JAGAQX010000231.1 GCA_017622535.1 Lachnospiraceae bacterium
ATTTCACCATCAACAACATCCTCTGCATTCTTAGAATTCTTCTTAAACAGACCTCTTGCCTTCTTCGGTTTCTTCTCCTTCACCGGAGCAACCTCATCTGCATCATTGTCATCTGCCTCCACCATAATTCTTGCCTCAGGTGGATACATACGAAGATGGTCTGCTTCCAAAATTTTCTCTTCTAACTCAATTAAATCTGCAAATTGCGCTGTATCCTCAGGTTGTTCCTCCTTTGGGTATACATAGAACCATTTGTCAACATCTAACTTATCATCGATATAATCAATTACTGGCTGAACATATTCTGATTCTTTGAAATTCTCTAAAATATAACGACTTTCCTCTAGCGCCATATCTTTTCGATCCATCTTGTCATACAACAAAATAGCCTCGAAGTTCCAACGATCCTCTGGCATTCTTTCTAAAATCGGAATCAAAATAGCTGCTAAATCCTTAACATCTGCTCCTGTCGCCTTCTTCATTATGTACTCAACATAATCCTTTTGCGTATCCTCAGGAGTTACATAAAATGTATATTGCTCGTAATATTTCTTTGCCTTTGATAAATAGCCTAGTTCTAAATATAACTGAATCAATTCCTGTATGATTCGTGTACCCTGCGGAGCCATCTGATGCGCTTTCAACAAAATCTTACGACAATCATAATATCTCTTATTCTCTCTAAAAATCTCACCACTAATTTTTAAAAACTGCGGATTAATTGACTTCTCTAAATTCTGAGTATCTAAGATTTCTAATGCTTCTTTGAATTTCCTCTCTTCAGCTAATTCCTTTATGCGATTGATACTGGATATACTAATTCCCGTACTCACAAACTTCACCTCATAAAATTCACTCTTTCTAGTTTAACATATTGCGAAATCTTTGACAATAAAAATCCGCCAATTACTCCTGCAAACAGTCCTCCAATATGTGCCGCATTACCGACACCTGTACTGGTAAGTCCGTGATATATAGAGATTACAAGCATAATAAAAATCTTAGTTGGTGATAAGTCTGGTGTACGAAGCTGACGCATTACAAATACTACCCACAAAGCACCAATCACACCAAAAATTGCACCAGATGCGCCTGCACCAACAAATATCTCATTCTGACTATGATAATACACAAGAGAAGCGATACTACCAGCAATACCTGACAGAAAATATATAAAGAAATATGAAATACTTCCAATCCGTTTCTCTAATTCATATCCAGTGCACGCCAATATCAGCATATTATTGCCTAAGTGCTCCAGCCCAAAATGAAGAAACATCGCTGTAATAATCTGGTACCACGCACCATCCATAAATGTTTCATAGCTTAATGCTCCCATGGACAGCATTGCACTTGAAGAGTACACTGCTGATAAGTCCTTGTGCACAATAATTACTGCTAAAAAACACAATACATTCAACACAATAATACCTGTGTTCACTGGTGTAAGACGAAATGTAGCCTTTGATGTAGGTTTTTTGACAAAGGATTCCATCACCCGCTCCAAATCATCATTCAAATTATCAAATTCCACAATCTGATTTTCAAAAATGAATACTCTTCCTGTATCACATGCAACAAACCAAATATTATTCAGCTTATCCAAAAGCTTATGCTCTATATCATCAAACATACCATTTCTTTTAAAAACAATATGTAAGCATTCTACTCTTTTTGTAAAACGTGTCGCTAACATAAATTCTACACGTCTCTCAATCATGACATACTCTTCCGAATCATCTTCTGTTCCTGCATAGCTCAAGGTAATAGCATAGACCTGATCCTGTGCTTCACGAAACAATAATCCATCGGTTTCTTTATCAACCAGAGCATATCCTCTTTGAATTAACCATTCTGTGACCTGTTGGATCAATCTGCATTCCTCCTATCTAATATAGAAAGCAAATCCATCGGCTTATCTATAATATATTCAGCCCCCACAGACACTAGTAATTCTCTATCTCGAAATCCCCAGGTAACTCCAACACACTCTAAACCTGCATTATGTGCCGTTAAAACATCCACATCTGAATCACCGATATAAACTGCACACTCCTTTGAAACCTGTAATTGCTTCAATGCTTCAAATACAGAATCCGGAGCTGGCTTCTTAGCAATGCCCTCTGACTCACCAATAGCCACCGGGAATAATCCTTCAAAATATGTATTATTCAATTCTTTCACTGCTGCATCAAACTTATTCGAAACAATAGCAATATGATAATTCATGCTTAACAACTGTTTCACAAGAGCCATAATCCCATCATAAGGACAGGTTTTGTTATTCATGTTCTCTCTGTAATGTTGCTTAAATGCAGCTAAACATTCTTTTTCCTTATCCTTTGGCAATCTACCTGCCACTGCTCGCTCAATTAGCTTCTCGACACCGTTGCCCACAAATTGGCGAACTTCACTAATCTGACGAGCTGGCAACTCATATAGTGCTAATGCATAATTCACACTATCTGCCAAATCATCTAGTGTATTCAAAAGTGTTCCATCCAAATCAAAAATAACTGTATTGGTCATCACAAGACCTCCTTCTACCCCTCCGGTAAAATCGTCTCGTAAAAAACTACAACCCCATTTAATTAAGGAAGGTGACTGAAACGAGTTCAGTCACCTTCACATCTATCTCCCCTACGGAATACCCGTAATAGATGCATATGTACTTAATATTAGTTCTCGAATACCTTCAATACCTTATCTAATACTGTATCTGTCATATCTCCTCTAGTCTTCTCATACTGTAAACCAGATTCCATAATCTCAAGCAATTCCATACGATACTTCGCATCAATAGCACCCTGCTTAATGTATACCATCAATACATCCTTCATTGCAGCTACATTAGGAAGACCCTTCATCTTGTTTGTCATCTCTTCGTAGTTAAATCCTACATTGGTCTTCAAATCATCTTCCTTACGTCCACAAATTGCACACTCTTCATCGCCTGCAGCATTGATGTAACCACAGTTACACAACCAGGTTGTTCCGTCTGACTTGTAACGCTCAACTGCATCCTTACCACGCTTATCCTTCAAGCCCTCAAATGATCTATGTGACAATGTGATATCAATTGGATCTGAATCTGGTGCAAATACACCCTTAGCCGTTACATACTTCTGAACATATACCTTAACATCCTTAATCAATGCAATATCCTTCATTGGAAGCTTGCACTCAACAAACTCAGCCTGAAGCTTTGTAATGTTGTTCTTCTCGAATACGAAGTCAATGCCCTGTAACAATAACTTCTCTTCATAGAAGTTTGTAAGCTCGATATCACAACGAACTGCTTTGATCTCATCCTGATTGTAGTTGTAGAATAATGGAGCAATCTTAACCACATTATCCTCACCGGCCAATGTTACCTCTACTGGTCTAGGCATAAGCATGTTGTAATAGTTACTTACATAAATCTTAGATGTAATAACCTTGTGAATTGCTTCTTTCTTACGAATAATTACTGCAGTACCAGAAGCAACGGTACCTACTGCATTACTTGAAAATCCTGTGTAGTTTAATTCCACGCCAATGATCGCGTTTGCGCCACGCTTAGTAGCAACCTTAACAAGATTCTCGATGGCATTCTCACTAGCACTTTCCAACTTGTTTGTAAATGCTGTACTCTCCTGTGCGTTGATTTCTGCCAAGTTCGAAGATAAGTCTTTGAAGAAGTTAGAGCTTAATGCAATCTGTCCATTGACAAATCCGAGATACTCAACAATCTCATAACCTTCAAAGCTACTTCCTGTCGTTAACATGATGTTAGCCATACCTTTTATCCTCCCAAAATAAAAATCTGCAATCATTATATCATAAATAACTCTATTAACAAAGCACATTTTATATAATTTGTGGTTTTTTCTAACATTTTTTGTCTATATTAACCAAACAGCGTTTTTTCATATGTTTCTTTGTGATTTTTTGATATACTGATTAGGATATAAGTTACAAAGATTACACAGAATAAATGTGATTTTAAGGGTTTACATATCCAAGATTTGTATATCCTAAATGATGTCAAAAAATTGTCATACGGAGGTCAACATGATTATTGATTTTCACACACACCTCTTTCCGGATACAATTGCCGACAAATGCATTGCCACCTTAGAGGGGGAATCGCATACAAAAGCACAAATTACAGCCACAGTACAGGGCTTAATAGATTCCATGGAACAACACCATATTGATTACAGTGTGGTGCTACCGATTGTCACTCATCCAAAGCAATTTAATACCATCAATCAATTTGCTGCGGAAATTAATGGTAAGAACGGAATTTTTTCACTGGGCAGTATTCATCCTGAAAATGAGAACATTCGAGAAAAGCTAGAATATATTAAATCCCTAGGTTTAAAGGGGGTAAAGTTACATCCTGACTATCAAGGACCTTATATTGATGACGAGGGCTATCTTGAGATTATTCGCGGATGTATTGACCTAGATTTGATTTGTGTCATTCATGCTGGCCTAGATATCGGAAAACCATACCCAATTCATTGCCCACCAGACCGCATGTACATGGTTTTACAAAATGTGCTTAAAGATTGCACGAAAGATTCTAAAATTATACTTGCCCACATGGGTGGCTACCTACAGTGGCAGTTGGTAGAGGAATGTCTCGTAGGACAAAATGTGTACTTTGACCTAGCATTTTGTAAAGATGTGATTGACCGGGATGTATTGATTCGAATTATTGAAAATCATGGTTCAGACAGAATACTATATGCTACAGATTCACC
>JAGAQX010000232.1 GCA_017622535.1 Lachnospiraceae bacterium
AACATAATTTTCGCCGTCTTTTTCCCATTTATTTCTGTAACGAGATGAGTTTCTTCATCCACACCATCTCTATGTAAATCGATGACAACCTCAATAGACGGATTATCCTTCAAAATTTGTGACACGCCATTGTAGGAATTTTCATATGCCTTACTGCGGTCTAACACTCCGTCAATCACGTCATAGGTTGTTGTGTCATGATACACAGGAATACCATATTGATTTTCCAACAACTCCTTCAAATATGCACCAACCCCCACAATCGTATCCTCCACACAACCCTCTCTGCTATCTACAAAGGCTTCTGATGCGTGGGTGTGATAAATTAAAATCTTAGGAGCTGCTTCATCGATACTTTCCACGCTTGTCTTCAAATTTTCCACCGACAAATCCTGGTCTAATAGATTCGAAAGACTAAGTTCTTCTTCCGTCATGCTAGTGTTTGTATCCACCACAAAAATTTTATTCAGTAGAAATGCGCTATCATTCATCTGCTCTCTGGTATATACCGTCCCTTTCACACCATCTGCTAAAGTTGTGACATTTTCTTCCTCTTGAGGCTCTGTCTCCTCCATCGTAACAATGTCACCATTCACTGGTAGCTCCCCTTCATCCTCATAAAACCAGTCCGGTACCTCGTAGGTGGTTGCATAATCAATTTCCTGATTGCCGTATTCCTGTCCATATGTAAGAAGTGGCACCATTTGCGATGTCACCTCAAAGAAAATATCTTTTTCTTCACTAGGTTCATTTAACAAAAACCAGCCTAGCAATAAAATACATACAGCAATCTTCGGTTTATTCAATTTCTTTGTTTCCGAATACCTATATTTTTTCATAATATCATTGTATTCAAGAGATATCTGAAATATGCTTACTATATTCCATTCCGTGTTATGCCAATGCAGCTTGATTAATGGCCTCCGAAATGGTATAGCTAATTCGTTTCACCGCTTCATCAATATCCTTTGGTGTCACAAACATATTTTCCAAATACGGTGTCACCATTTCACATGCAAGCTGATATCGCTCCTCATCACTGAATTTCTTAAGCACATTTTTTGCTCCCTGTTTTCCAATTGCATGAACCATGACGTCCATAGCATCATTTACAATGGTGGGAACTGAAATAACTGTCGGCACACCAATTGCCAGCACCGGCACACCTACACTTTCCTGATTAATCGCATTACGATGATTTCCCACACCAGAACCTGGCGTAATACCTGTATCTGCCAACTGAATTGTCTTATTTAAACGATCTGAATTACGTGCCGCAAGAGCATCAATCACAATAATTAACTCTGGCTTAATTTCTCTGGCGAGAGCCTTTAAAATCATCACCGTTTCCATTCCTGTTTGTGCCATCACTCCTGGTGCAATGGCACTGACCTCCACACTTTGAGAAATAATCCCCTCCGCCAACAAATGACGTGTCACATACAAATTATCAATTACATAAGGTCCCAATGCATCTGGGGTTACTTCGCGATTTCCTAATCCTGCCACCATAATTTTCTTCTTATTTCCAATAAATTGTTTCAAATTTTTAGCAAGTACCTCCATCATAGGTTTATGAAAACCTTCATCAAACTGTCGTAAATGTTCACTTTCTAATGTAATATATGTTCCAACCGGTTTTCCGAGGCACATGGCCCCCTCTTCATTTTCTACTACAATCCTTACTTCCTTGATATCCGTATCACCATTATTTTTCGTCATAACATGTACACCACTGACCGGCTCCTCTCTTTGTATATCCTCTCTCATTTCTACCGCAAGGTCTGTTCTTCCACGCATGATCATTCTCCTTTTCTCGATATCACATTCTATATATAAATGTTAACCAAAGTTGAACTTTTCTATACATAATGAAATTCCTAGCACATTTTTACGCTATTAATTAGGGGAGAATTTTCTTAAAAAAAGAATTGACAAAATGTGGTTTGTCGATTATTATAGACGAGTATGTTTACATTAGATTGTCCGTGTCCGGTTTTAATGTAAAACCATAACATAAACATTTAATATCGAATGGAGGTGTCTGAATTGGCAAACATCAAATCTGCAAAGAAGAGAATCAAGGTAATCGAGACTAAGACTTTAAGAAACAAGATGGTTAAATCTGAGTTAAAGACTGTAATCAAGAAGCTTGAGGCTGCTATCGCTGCTGGCGACAAGGCTGCTGCAGAGGCACAGTTAAAGGTTTGTACATCTAAGATTAGTAAGGCTGCTACTAAGGGAATTGTACACAAGAACACAGCTTCTAGAAAGATTTCTCGTTTATCTGCTGCCGTTAACAAGATGGCATAATACATTTCGTATTGATTTTGAGATAGACATAGTAAAAGAGAACCGATTAACCCACGGTTCTCTTTTTTTGCTTTAAGACAAATCAAATAATCAGCAACTAACTCAATTATTCTATTTACTGCTAAACTCTACAATCAATAATTCTACCCCAACAATATCCTTAATTTTACCTGTTTTCACTTCATAGTCCGTCTTTTGACATCGCTCTAACATATTCTTTAGCTGTTCAAATGTGTATGCTTCTGCCTGCTTTGCATAGGACTTAACAAAATATGGTGCAACACCAGACAAAGAAGCGATTGTCTTATTATCCTTCCCCTTCAAGCCTGAAATCTGCATCAATATATTAAAATGCCTTATAAGTAATGCCAATATTTGCATTGCTGGTTTTCGAAGCTCTAATAAGTCACGATACAGCTGAAGTGCCTTCTTCTGATTCCGATTGCCAATAGCATCAAGCATGTCAAAAATCTTATCCTCTGCTTCATCTAAACACACTGCTTTCATGTCCTCTAATGTGATATGTGTTTTATCACAACAATAAGAAAACAACTTTTCTAATTCATTCTTCAAAAGATACATTTCCATTCCCATATGTTGAATCATATAAAAAATTGTTGTATCATCAATAGTCTTATTAGCATCTGAACATAACTTTTTCACCCATGCAACCAACATTTTCTCATCAGGACGATTCAGCTCTGCAACATATCCATGCTTTCCAAACCACTTATATAAACCATTACGCTTATCCACATTCTCCTCAATCATAATTACACAAGTGGTATCCGGAAACTTTTCAAAATGCTCATTGACATCCGAAGCTTTTTTCAACAGTCCTGTATTTTCTAAAACAATCACTCTGCGATCTGTAAAAAAAGGGAGTGTCTCACCTAATTCATATATGTTGTTCAAATTTGGATTATTACCCTCTGCGTAATGATAATTCATAGTATCCTCTGAATTCACCATTGCATCCACAAGCTTATCTCTATATTGTTTTTTCAAATAACCTTCGCTTCCAATCAATAAATAAAATTGTTGAAATTCCTGTTTCTTTATATCCTCGTTAATTCGATTCATTATCTATATTCCCCTTGTTTATTAATCTATATCATATAATAACCTAATCGGTGTTTCTACTCCTCTTATTAACTATGTACTATATAACAAACTTATTCCGTGTTTCGCAACTATCTTATTTACTTCAAAAAAGTATGAATCATGTATTCTTTTCCATCTGTTTCTATGGTAATTGCTCCACAATTTTTTGTCAAATATATCTTTTCGGTGGTTTGCTCCAAACGTTTCATTACTTCCTTGGCAGGATGACCATACGAATTGTCTGCGCCAACAGATACACATGCAATTATTGGTCTAACACCTTCTAAAAAAGTGCTCGATGAGGAAGTAGCCGATCCATGATGCGCTACCTTCAACACTTCTATTTTCCCTTCAATATGTTCCAGTGTTTTTTTCTCCTCCTCTGCTGTTAAATCCCCTGTAAATAACATATCAAAGTTACCATAGTTCATTTGTAACACAATACTACCTGCATTTTTATCTTCATAATCTTGCTGCAACGGACCCAAACATCGAAATATAACTCCGTCTGTCTGTAACACATCACCCCGTTTCATATAAAAGATGGTACACCTTTTCTTTTTTGCCAGCCGAACCAATTCCATATAGGAAGTATCTGGATTGGTAATAGCCGGTAATACCACATGCCGAATTCTTATGCACTCTTCTTCTAATAGCTCTTTAACACCACTGTAATGATCACTATCACTGTGGGAAATGAATACATAATCAACAGTTGCCGCACCATAATACTTCAAACCATTCTTTAATACATACTGTCCCACCTTATTCTTTGTACTACTCCCACCATCTACTAAAATGTGAACTCGATTCGGCGTGCGAATATAAATGCCATCTCCTTGGCCAACATCAAACATACAAATTGTGAGCTTTGAGGGCAAAAAGAGAACTGCAAACCATACAAGGAATGCTGTACAGACCACAAATGCTGTGCGTTCTTTTCTGTGATAAAACAACCAAATCGCCAACGCAAGCAGCATATAATAAAAAACTATCCAACCAACCTCCACATTACCCGTACACAATGTATGTCCCGGTAATAATTCACTTGTTTTACAAATCGATTCATACAAGGAGAAAATGAAATCAGCCACTCTCGCAGGAAGCTGCGCAATCTCCGTAGAAAACACACCTATTCCACTGCAAAGCAATAATGCAACAAGTAACCAGTTCATAATTGGAACTACAATCACATTAATAACAATACTGTATATTGGAATTTCATAGAAAAAGTGCAACATGATTGGTGTCAATACTAGTTGTACACTAATACTAACAAAAAATCCGTCCGACCATTTAGGAAGCTTTGGAAAATATATTTTCCAAATTGGTTGAATTAAAGCAATACCGATTACTGCTCCAAAAGATAGCAAAAAACCAACCTGTGTTATTTGATAAGGATTAGATATCAGCATCACCCACAAAGCCAACGCAATGGCAGACAAGCCATCATATCTTCTTCCAAAAACATCTGCTCCCATGGATGTAATTAGCATAATCACCGCCCGAACAGTAGCACCGGATAATCCTGTCATCACACCATAACCCAAAATAAAAACAATCCCGACACAAGCTGCAAGCGGATAGCTCCCCGTTAATCTTCTTAATAAACGATAGAGACTACCGCCAATCATTGCTATGTGCAAACCGGAAATTGCAATCAAATGTGCTATCCCATTTCTCTGATACAATTCCTTGATTTCTGAATCTAATCCAGACTTATCTCCAAGCACCATCGCCGTTGCCAATGATGCATCTGATTCATTTAATAATTCTGCAAAAATATCTGCAATATTGCTCCGAAACTGATACAGATATTCCCTCCATTTTAACACAGGACTATTGATTATCTCGTAAGATACATCCTCCAATGTCAATAAAACACCATTACCCATCTGATACGATTTTGCATCAAATGCACCTGGATTAGTGGCCTTGAGCAATTCTTTCACTCTACCTTGTCCCTGCACCTTTGAGCCTAATATCAGCTGTTCCCCTATGTCTGCCGACGGTTCAATTTCTACCTGAATCAGAAAACTACTTCGGCATTGGTTCAATTCTGTTATACGAATGTCATATACAACATATCTACTCTTTTCTTCTTTCTTCAGCAGCACACCCTGAAAGGTTACTGGTTCACCCACCGGAATCTGGCTAAACGTATGCATTTCTTCCCATGCGTGCATGCAAAAAACGCCCAGAAGGAAAAATGCAATGCCAATCCAATACATCGCATTTACCTTTCTAAGGCGTCGGTTCCATATCATACAAACCAGAAGCAATACACCTCCGATTATACTCACCACACCGCTTGATATAATCCTGCTAAAAACCTCTCCAAGTATGAACAAGATTACCCAATAAAGTATGGGTCTTTTCAATTATTATTCTTCCTCCTGTTCCACAATGTCCAAATTGCGTTCAAATATTGCGTCAAAAGGCATCGTCTCTCTGAAAAACATCTGCTTTTCACCATTCTTTAAAAACTGTACCTTTGATACGGTAGGCAACTCCACCAAGGAATTAACCACAGAATACACAATAATATCATTTTTCAATGGATTGGATGTGTCATAAAATGCATCACTCAAATCCACATAACAAATACTATCATTCACCGAAATATTGTTAATCTTCACTTCATCAGAAAGAGTAGCCATATACCCCTTCTCCTCTGGTCCTTCAATCAAGGATTCTACCACTAATCTAGCTAAGGAGGTTGTATTAGAAATCTCAACCGTCTGTTGATATTCCTTCAACTTATCCCCTGTTTCATTGGCAAAATACAACACAATGGTACCTGTTTGTTTAAATCCCTTCCGATCACCAAAATTCATAGTGAAGGAATTACGGTCAAAGGTTTCCACTGTCGTTGCCGTTTCTTCATCTGGATTTGCCAAATCTGTCAAAGCAAGACTTACTGTCTCCACATCCTCTAATTGCAAAACTGTCCATGCAACACATGTTTTAAAAAACATCAAGCTCTCTGCATTAATGGAATCATATACTATACTAAATGACACCCTCACACTATTCTGCACATCATCATATTCATTCGATAAATATGTGACACCGGTTGGAATTGGATTTTGATAATCCATGGTTGAACCTTCATTTGTCATAAATTGCATAATCCCCTGAACTGTCTCCGAGGTGGTTGTTCCCTCTAAGGTATATACCACAGGATATACATCTGTTTTCGTCGTATTGACAAAAAAGGCATATATCTGGCCAGCCTCTAATTCAGGAACCTCATGTGTATCTACTGTCTCCTCTGAACATGCTGTCAACAGCAATGTCATCAGCATAAGGAACAGCCATTTTAGTTTCTTCATCATTATCACCTTCTGAATCGATTATCAATCGAATACTTTCTCTTTAACTAACACGTTTCAATGGAATTCTCACAGTAAATGTGGTTCCTTCGCCAGGTTCCGAATACAACTTGATTGCACCCTTATGCATCAAAATTGCATTACGTGTAATTGCAAGTCCTAGACCAGTTCCGCCCGTCTCTCTACTTCGCGCCTTATCCACACGATAAAAACGTTCAAAAATCTGTGCCTGACACTCTTCTGGTATTCCCACACCATTATCTTGAACCTTCACATAGAAAAACTTATGATCAGCATTCAAGGACACATGGACATTACCACCATCATTGTTATACTTCACTGCATTCTCGATTAGATTAGAAAACGCCAACGATAACTTTACCTCATCAATCTCTGCAATCACCTCTCGGAAGCTTTCAAATACAACCTCGATGTTACGCTTTGCAGCCAATGGTTTGATTCTTTTTAGCAAGAGTTCTAGCAATGCATTGATATTAACCGGTTCAATATTCAACTCTGCAGATTTCTTATCCGTCTTCACCAAGGTTAATAAGTCATTGATAATCTTTGTCTCACGATCAATCTCTTCCACCATATCAGACATGAATTCCCGATACATCTCACTTGGTACATCCTCCTGCATCAAAAGCGAGTCAGCTAATACCTTCATAGAGGTAATCGGTGTCTTAAGCTCATGCGACACATTGGAAACAAACTCCTGTCTCGACTCTTCTGTCACACGCATTTTATCAATTAATGCGTTATATGAATCTGTCAATTCAGTCAACTCATCAAAATATACATTAATATTAATATTATCCAAATGACCTTCGCTCAGTTCAGAAAGCTGTCCACTGAGCTTCTCAATTCCTCGTACACTAATCTTACTGATTATAAATGCCGCAATCAGAGATAACAGAGAAAATAAAACATGCAACACACGAACCTGTGTTGCAATATGCTCATTGGTATCTACAATATCCTGTAAGGATACAGTTGCAATCATCGCACCATGAATCACCTTATCTGCATTTACAATCGGAACAATGATCTCAGCATAGTCATCTAACATACGGATATTCCGATCCTTCTCACCACGCATAATCCGGAACACCTCGTCATAGACCATATAATTCCCCTGATCAATTGTATATGTATCCTTTACAATCTGATACTTTGGGTCAATAACTAAAATACGCCCCTGCCAACTGTTTGCCAACTGATCAATCTCTGCGCTCAAATTATCCTGCGAGGTTTCAATCGTAAACTTATACACCAATATTTGATTACCTAAAATACTACATTGATTCTGAACAGACAACAACTTCTCTTCAATGGACTTATCTGTATAGGAACGCTGTAGCATACTACTGAAAAATATAATCACTAGCTGAGACAATAAGAAAAAGGAAACAAATATCAGCATCTTAAGGCTGCGAAACGGATTGGACTTTTTCTTATTTCTTAAAATAGTAACCCACTCCCCACTTAGTCTGAATATATTTTGGATCTCCTGGATTTGACTCAATCTTCTCACGTAATCTTCTTACGTGTACATCAACAGTACGTCCATCTCCCAATGCATCACTACCCCAAATTTCTTTTAATAAATCATCTCTGGAATAAACCTTGTTTGGATGGAATAAAAGTAAGGTTAAAATGTTAAATTCCTTCGCTGTTAAATTAATCTCCTTACCTGCAATTGACACTCTACGGCTATCCAAATCAATTGTCATATCACCCTCGACTAATTGCTTTGGTTCCTCTTTGGTCGGTGTCTTCTTATGATTACGGCGAATAATTGCCTTAATTCTCGCTTTCACTTCTAAAATATTAAAAGGCTTGGTTATATAATCATCAGCGCCATACTCAAGACCTAAAATCTTATCCATATCATCACCCTTTGCAGTCAGCATGATAATTGGCACATCTGAAAATTCACGAATTGCCTGACAGACCTCAAAGCCGGATAATCCTGGCAACATCACATCTAACAAAATAATATCAAAATCATTATTTTTTGCCAGTTCCAATGCTTCCTCTCCATCATAAGCTGCTGTGACAGTCATCTCATCCTGCTCTAATGAAAACTTAATTCCTTTCACAATTAACTTCTCGTCATCTACAACCAAAACCTTTTTCATCTTCAATCTCCTCTATT
>JAGAQX010000233.1 GCA_017622535.1 Lachnospiraceae bacterium
GACATATATCTTATGCCTCTGCTGCACCGCCATCCTTCTCTGCAATCTGCTTAAGCACTCTTGCAAAGTTGGCAATTGGTGACTGTAAGCTTCCAAGTAACTTGGAAAGTAACTCTTCTCTTGAAGGGATGCTGGAAATAGCTTTGATACCAGCCTGATCGTAGTAAGTACCCTCAACGATACCACACTTAATCTCTAAAGCTTCTGCTTCCTTAGCAAACTTAGCAAGAATTCTTGCCGGTGCAGTAGCATCTTCCTTAGAAATAGCGATTGCGTTAGGTCCTTCCAAATCATCCTTTAAAGCTTCGAACTCTGTACCTTCAATAGCGAAACGTACCATTGTGTTCTTGTAAACCTTGTAAATAACACCAGCTTCTCTTAACTCCTTACGAAGTCTTGTATCCTGCTCAACAGTAAGACCACGGTAGTCTACGATTACAGCTGACTGTGCACCATCAAGGTTAGCCTTAATCTCTTCAACGATTGGTTGCTTTAATTCAATCTTTGCCATCGTTTCTGCGCCTCCTTATATATTTCAATGACTGCGCGACTGAAATCGAATGCATCTAATCTTTATAAAAAGAAAAGCTCTACGTCCAAAGACATAGAGCGAAACGTCATTCATACGATTCTTCCTCGGTAGGCGCTGTGCTTACACCAAATGGTACCTACTGTCTTCGGCAGTTCATCGCTAAACACTTTAACACACTGTTCCTGGTGTGTCAAGCATAATTTAGACTATTTTCTATTTTATGATTACGGTATTTTTCTGATTACCGATACAAAGTATATAATTTCATAGTGTGCAAATTTGCACAAAAACAACAATTGACTCAAAATGCGTTCATTTTCTCTCACATCTCATATTTATTCAGTTCTTTTGCATATTTTACCTAAAAACCCTTTTCCTATTTTATGTAAATTTGATAATAGACACGTGTCTTTTCTTATACTATAATATACTTAATTATATCTTAATCATGGGGAAATAGACTCAAAGGATTGTTTCTATCCCATGAGATCAAAGATGCTGTTCATTATCCAAGGAAGGAGGTATATGATATGCTGAATCTGAATCATGTTTATAATTATTATAACACGCAGATTGCTCCACCCCGTGGTCCCGCGCGTCCACAAGCGAATAAGCGCAACGATTTGAAAACTGTATATAACAATATGGTGAAGCAGAATCAGAATTCACCATTCTACAAGTTTACCTTCTCCGACGCCAATCAGGCATATGCCATTGGAATCAAGGAAGCTGCTTTATCTTTGGAGATGGAAAGCAAGCTGTTAAGTGGTCAAGGCGATGATCCAAAGGAACACTTGAAAGCTGTTTCTGATAACGAGAATGTTGTCTTTGCAAATCTCAATGATACATCTTCCACTGATCTTCCGGACAACATCGCAATCAAGGTAGATACTTTAGCAAAGGGGCAGACCAACGTTGGTAGTTACCTTCCGTCTGGTGAGTCTTCCTTGCCAACGGGAGAATATTCATTTGGAATTGCTGTTGGAAGGAATCAGTACACTTTCCGTTTGAAGGTCAATGAAGGGGATACGAACCAACAGATTCAACGCAACCTAGCTGCTTCCATTAACGAGAATAATATTGGGGTAAAGGCTTCGATTCGTAATAACCGCATGGAAGGATCTAGCGCATTGGTATTACGTTCCGAAGCAATCGGCAAACCAAACAATAATGATTTATATTTCCAGTTTGACGAAGCTTATTTAGAAGATGACATTACTTCTGTATTGGGTGTAGACCAAGTAGAAACCGCACCTAGCAATGCAGAATTTTATATCAACGATACGCTGCATACATCAATCAGCAACCGCATCTCCCTGAATCACTCAGTGGACATCGACTTACTGGCTGTAAGCGACAAACCTGTTCATGTACGCTTAGTTCCAGACGAGACTAAGGTAGCTGACCAGTTAAAGGACTTCTTGAATTCCTATAATCAATTGGTGGATATCGCCCGAAGTGGCAACCAAAAAGGTTCAACCAAACTATTCCGGGATGTAACAGGAATGGCCAACCGACACAGGGCTGCAATCGAGTCAGCTGGACTTACCATTAACGAAGACGGCTATTTGGCACAAGGGGACGAGATTGTTCCAGACAAGGTACAAGAGCTGTTTGATGAGGATTCATCCTTCCGCAAGGACATCAAACGAACTACTGATAAGATGACATTAAATCCACTACATTATATAGATAAAGTGGTTGTTACCTATCCGAACACCAACGGAACCTATCCAAACCCATATTATCCTTCTAAATATTCTGGATTGTTGTTTAATGATTATTCTTAAAATGAGCAACCTACTTGGTTATATGAAGATATTTTGATACTTAAGAATTTTTTAATATGGACAATTTGGTTGATAATTCGTATAATGATGTTTGTTAACATATTTACTATAAGAAAAATTAGGAGGACACTAAGATGGTAAAGGAACGTAACATTGCAGTTTGTATTATTTTATCTCTTGTTACATGTGGTATTTATATGATTTACTGGTTTATCTGCTTGACAGATGAAGCAAACAATGCTTCTAACTCAACTGGTACATCCGGTGGTATGGCATTCTTATTATCACTTGTTACATGTGGTATCTATACATTCTATTGGATGTTTAAGCAGGGCGAGAAGATTGATTCAGCTAAGAGTGCTCGCGGTTTAGAGTCAAGCGGAAACAGTGGTATCATTTACCTTGTATTAACATTATTTGGTTTAGGTATTGTTTCTTACGCTTTAATGCAGAACGACCTTAACAAGCTTGCTTAATCAGATAGATTCTGATGGTGCTATATACATAGCAAATATTTGCTTCGGCATTTAAACACGAAAAGAGACAAGTAAGACGTTGGCTATCCAACTCCTACTTGTCTCTTCTTTTGTTACATGAATGTTCTATTCAATATCCATAATTCAATTGATGTTCAATCGAAATGATTCCTCACCAATCTCTTATTCCAACACCAGCTTTGCTGCCAAAGACAACTTATTAAGGAACGGAAGAAAATCCTGTTCGAAGCAATCTGCCACCACATAATTGTTACCACTGCCCAAGGATTGACCAAGGCTAGTAACTGCAGCAATCATTTGCTTCTTATCAATGTAATTACTTCTTGCATTCAATAATGGTGCACACTGGTTATACACCTCAATTTCCCAGTTGATACCATTGATTACTTCATTTAAGAATTCACCAGTATCCTCTTTCTCGCTTCCACGCAATTCTTCTATAATCGTCTGAACTGCTGGAATTAATTTCTCGCTATAAGAAACTAGTTCCTGCAATACCTCGCGCTGTAATTGTTCTCTTTCATTCATTGCATTTCACTCCCATCTGAAAACAAACTTTAAAGCATGTCTAACAGTAGTATACATCATGATACCTGTTGGATTCAATCAAAAATTCATGACTATCCATAAATACAACCACAATCCTCAACCTCTGGCTCATTTCCGTTATAGTTCTTCCCTGTATTGTTGTCCTCAACACAATTGTCC
>JAGAQX010000234.1 GCA_017622535.1 Lachnospiraceae bacterium
ACCAAACGGACCTTTGAAAGCAAACAGCGCTGTTGATATTGTTTTCAACTCTGATTTTGGCATATACAGATACGGTGTATAGAAGTCGTTGTAATAACCTACTCCCTTAATAATAATTACCGTAACAATTGCCGGCTTCAACAATGGCAAAATGATGTGTGTGTATATCTTAAAGTATGATGCACCATCCATAATTGCCGACTCATCCAATGAGGTAGAGATATTTTCCAAGAACTGTATAAAAATGTAAATTGAAATGATATCCGTACCTGCATATAATAAGATAGTTGAAAGTCTTGTGTTAAATAAACCTAAGTTACTAATAATTTGGAACACCGTCATCTGCATTGTGATACTTGGAATCAACGATGCCACCAAGAACAAGTTGTTAATTAAATTTCTACCCGGAAAACGAAAACGATTTAAAATGTACGCTGTCATTGTTCCAGTTAAAATTGTTGCTACTAATGAAAAGAACAAAATAATGATTGTATTGGCGAAACCTAATACCATCTGACCCTTTTCAAAAGCAGTAATATAATTATCAAAGTTTAAAAAGCTTTCTGGTAATGCGAGAGGATTGGACTCCGCAAATTCCGCCTTCGTCTTAAAGGAACCAAAGAACGCAGTTAATAATGGCAAAATAATGCAAACGGATGCAAATATCAAAGATATATACCGAATAACATCCCAAGCCTTTGTTCCCAAGCTTTTCTTTTGTACGCCTTCCTTAGACACCTTTACTTGCGGCTTTTCTTGCTTTTCTGTAGGCTTTTTCCTCTTTTCTAAGTCGTTTTGCGTTGTTGCCATATTCATCTACCTCCCTTCCTTCAATAAAATATTTCTGAATAAATGTTACAATCATAATAAAAATAAGTAACACTACACCTAATGCCGAAGCCAAACCATATTTTCTACTTACAAACGCAGTATCCAATGTCTTCATAACAAAGGTAGAAGAACCATTTTGACCATCTGTCATAATATATGGAATCTCAAATACACTGATTGCTCCCTTAACTGCAAGAATTAAGTTCAAGCTTACAATAGTCTTAATATTCGGTAGAATAATAAATTTAAACTGCTGCCATTTATTTGCTCCATCTAAGCTTGCAGCCTCAATCAATTCTGTTCCAACGGATTGAATTGCACCGTTAAACATTACCATGTTCTGACCCATATATCTCCAAAGGGATACTAATACCAACGAATAATTAACAATCGCCGCATTACCAAGCCATAACGGCAAGGTCTCCGGATCCGCTCCTAAGAAAGTGAGTACGGTGTCTAATGTTCCTCCACCTTTATAGAAATAAAGGAACAAAAGACCAACCGCAACACCATTTAAAAGGGAGGGGAAGAAAATAATACCTTTAAAGAAATTACTTCCTTTTAGTTTATAATTCAAGATTGTTGCAAAATACAATGCAATTACAATCTGAACAATCGATCCAACAAAGTAGTACAAACTATTCTTTAAAATACTCAAATATTCTGGACGACTAAATATTTCTATATAGTTGTCAAATCCAATAAATTGATGAACCTTACTGGTTCCATTCCACTTCTCAAAACTGATTTTAAACATGTCAACCAACGGAACATATGTAAACAAGAGAAGCAATACAACTGGTACGAACAAAAAAGCTGTAATAATAATGACTTTTTGTGCTTTTCTGGTACTTAATTTATCCAAAATAGATGGCTTATGAGCTCCTGGTCTCATTTCCTGCTGCGCCATTTCTTTTACCTCCTTGATGCAAATTTCACCCTACACTCGTCTGTCAAATAGCTATATCTTCTCATGGTAGCAAAAAACATAGCTACTTGACAGAACAGTTTTTGAGTATTAGAGCCCCAAATATATCTTTTCCATATACATTTGAGGCTCCTACTTTCATATCTTTAGGTAGTACTAACTATTTCTGCCAATCTGCATTAACAGCTTCTAATGCTGCTGACCACTTATCATTCCACTCAGCCATGATATCATCAAAGCTCATATCTACGTTACCGAATGCAGCTTCAACAATCTTAACCTGATACTCAGAACCACTCCAAAGTCCTAACTCTGACTGGTTGTGTACTGTATCCCACTTACCTTCGTTTTCAGGCTGTGCAGGCTCATCTACCTGTAATGCGCAGCTTTCAAAGTTTGTAAGTGCTTCTGGGAAACTCTGTCCCTTCACAATTGAAATCTCACCAGCATCCTGTGCATAGCCAGACTCTTCAACCATGAACTTAACAAATGCCTTTGCAGCTGCCTTATTCTCACTGTTCACATTAACACCATAGCAGTAGTCAGGAGCAGCACCTACAACGATTTCACCAGCTTCGTTACTGATAGGGAATGGCATATAGCTAAGATCATCTGGATTCAATCCGTTCTGTTCGCCAACTTCCTTCATCTGGCTTAATGCCCATGAACCAAGTACCATACAAGCAACCTCGCCCTTTGCCATCATAAGCTTAGAACCTTCCCACTCAGTTGTAAATGGATCTTCCTCTGTCACACCGTTCTTAACTGAGTCGTAAAGAACTTTGTAAACATTGTATGCAGGATCACCAGCATCAAATGGAGTAGCTTCGTTACTCATCTTATCATTTACATATGTAGGATCTGCAGATGCTGCTGATACACAAGCCTGCCACTGAGCAATACACCATGCATCATGTGTGTTTGTGTAAAGCGGAATTGCATCTGTCTTATCCTTGATTGTTGCAAGAACTGTCTGGAACTCTTCTGGAGTTCTAGGCATTTCTGTAATACCAGCCTTCTCAAATACTGCCTTGTTATATACGATACCACTTGATACGTTAACACCAGAAGGTAAACCATATACTGTTCCACCGCTCTGCTTTGTATATAAGTACTTCTCTTCGTAGTTCTCAGACAACTCTTCAAGAGTTCCAAGTGGTTCTAAGAAATCTGCAAACTCTTCAACTGGAATTGTGTTTGGAATCATGAATACATCACCGTAATCACCAGTTGCAAGTCTGTTTGATACATCACCTTCATAATCTTCCATAGCCTCAAAAGCTACTGTCACATTTGGATAAGTCTCGTTGAACTTTGCTGCGTATTCAACCATCTTTGTATCCTTAATGTCTGTTCTGTGTGTAAGAACTGTAATTTCTCCTTCAATTGATTCAGGAGCAGCTGCCTCTGTAGTTACAGCAGCATCTGCGGAACCAGATGTGTTAGCCTCTGTGCTCTCTGTTGTTCCGCCACAGCCAACCATGCATGACATAAGCATTGTTGCTG